>NZ_JAWLRY010000012.1:0-133916 GCF_033142325.1 Rhodococcus sp. IEGM 1370
GTCGATCCTTCCCACCAAGCTGAGCTCGGCGTGTCGAACCAAGGACCGGATCAACCGTTATTCAGACAGTCCCGGATCGGGGCGTTCGCCGACAAGACCCTCGTCCACGAAGGACAGTGCACCAAGGTCGACCCGGACTCCGATCCGGCGGTGGTGGGGTTGCTCGGGTGCGGGGTGATGGCCGGGCTCGGTGCGGCGATGAACACCGGGAACGTTTCCCGCGGGGATTCCGTCGCCGTGATCGGGTGCGGCGGTGTCGGTGATGCTGCGATCGCCGGGGCCCGCCTGGCGGGGGCGTCGACGATCATCGCCGTCGACCGCGACAAGAAAAAACTCGACTGGGCTCTCGAACTCGGGGCCACCCACACTGTCGATGCCTCGCAGGTCGATGCGGTCGAGGCCATCCAGGAGCTCACCGGTGGGTTCGGGGCCGATGTGGTCATCGATGCCGTCGGCCGCCCGGAAACCTGGAAGCAGGCGTTCTACGCCCGCGATCTCGCCGGGACGGTCGTCCTCGTCGGGGTGCCGACGCCGGAGATGACGGTGGAGATGCCGTTGATCGATTTCTTTTCCCGGGGTGGGTCGTTGAAGTCGTCGTGGTACGGCGATTGTCTGCCGGAGCGTGATTTTCCGATGTTGGTCGATCTGTACGAGCAGGGCCGGTTGCCGCTCGAGAAGTTCGTGACCGAACGGATCGGTCTGGGTGATATCGAGGGGGCGTTCGAGAAGATGCATCAGGGCACGGTGCTGCGTTCGGTGGTGGTCCTGTGAGCGGGCAGTTGCGGGTCGAGAAGGTCGTCACGTCGGGGACGTTCGCGCTCGATGGTGGCGAGTGGGAGGTCGACAACAACATCTGGTTGGTCGGTGACGACGACGAGGTGGTGATCGTCGATGCTGCGCATACGGCCGGTCCGATCGTCGATGCGGTCGCCGGTCGGCACGTGCGGGCGATCGTGTGTACGCATGGTCACAACGATCATGTGACGGTCGCGCCGCAGTTGTCGGGGGAGTTGGATGCGCCGATTCTGTTGCATCCGGCCGATGATGTGTTGTGGGAGCAGACGCATCCGGGCATCGGGCATTCGGTGCTCGAGGACGGTCAGCGGATCTCGGTCGCGGGGACGGAGATCGTGGCGTTGCATACTCCCGGTCATTCGCCGGGGTCGAGTTGTCTGTATCTGCCCGAGGCCGGTCAGTTGTTCTCGGGGGACACGTTGTTCTCCGGTGGGCCCGGGGCGACGGGGCGGTCGTATTCGGATTTCCCGACGATCATCGGCTCGATCCGGGATCGGTTGTTCGCGTTGCCCGCCGAGACCCGGGTCAACACCGGGCACGGAGACGGAACGAGTATCGGGGACGAGTCCCCGCACCTCGAAGAATGGATTCAACGGGAAAGCTGACGCGGTTGCAGTCGGAGGGATAGAGGTCGCCGGAAGCAGCGATGGGCGGCGACTCCTTTCCAGTCGGTGAGCGCCTTCTTGGAGCACTGGGTGGCCAACCACGCGACCTGTTGATCGTATAAACGGGTGTCCGTCGTCGCCGTGGGTGAACCGACGGGACAGGTTTGATCAGATCGTCACCCGCCCAGAACCGCCGGATCTCCGAATCAAAGAATGGACAGTTCCCGGATATGCTTTTCCCAGTCTATGGGATTGTGGCGCAACATGATTCGAGACGGCCCTCGTCGGCGAATGTCGCTTGCACCAACGCGCGTTGGCGCAGCCGTAACGAGCGATTGCCGCGCTCCTGAGGCGGTGCGGACATGAATTGGTTCGATCGTGACCACGCTGACCGGTGGTGTAATTGCGCCATCGACCGTCGCCAGTGACACCCGTCAACCCGCAGACGCTTCAGGTTCGCGGCAAGCGCCCGCAGCGACTGTGCCCGATCCGGTCGGCCTTTCAGCCCGGTACCGTCGCATCTGTGACACCGAGAATGAGCACGGTGAGCGGTTACAGCTACCAGTGGTCGCTGTTCGTCGACTGGTGCGCCGCGGCCGACGTCGAGGCGCTACCCGCCTCGCCGGTCACGCTGGCCGAATTCTTGGCCGAGAACCCCGCCGGCGACGCGGTTCAGTTGCGTCGGGTTTCCGCAATCAACCGCGCTCACCTCGACGCCGGCCAGCCCGCTCCCGGACGCATCACCTCGCTCCGGATCGCACTGGATTCGGCACGTAGGGACCGAACGACTCGGCGTGCTGCGCAGGACCAGGTCATCGCGGCTGGACTGCCGACCTCCGGATCAACTGCTGCACTGTTCGGCCGACGCGACGCCGTTCTTCTCGTTTTTGCCGGAGCGGGCTTGTCCTACAGGGCTATTGCAGAACTGGACCGCACAGACATCACCACCGACGGCGACACTGTGTGGATCGAGGGCAGGCACCGGATCCGCATAGCCCCCGACCACGTCACCGAATTCGAGCCAGCGCTGATATGGAACAGATGGCGCACGGTCCTACAATTCTCCGACCGCTACCCGTCGACGACGCTGCTGGCAGAACATCTGCAGCGCAACACGCTTCCCGATATGACCGCGTTACCTCACTGCCCGGGTCCGGTCGCGGTGCCGATCGACCGGTGGGGCCACCTGCCCTTACCGGTCACAGCGATGACAGCCGCTGAGGTCGGAGCGGTGATCACGGGGCACCGCACCGGTGCTTCTCCACTGCACACCCCGCGTCGCCCCACCATCAGACCGTCCGACGATACCGATCGGAGTGACCCGATCGCCGCGCCGGAGCCGGTACTTGCGGAGCTCGACTCCGGGTACTACCGCTCGGGTGTCGAGGCACGTCGCCGCGCCCACACGGCGTTGGCCGATGTACCGGACATGGTCGACGACGTCGAGGACCGCATCGAGCAACTCCTCGAACGCACCCTGCAACTCCTCGACTCATCCGCCAGCTGCAGAAGCACCTGACACGGCCGGCTCGAGATCCGGCGCATCGAGACCCACCCGACGCGCAACTGATCCACGCAGGAATCCGATACAGGCCCCGTCACCACGATGAGAGCCGAGCGCCTGAGCTCGACGACGGCGACGGCGACGGATGACGTGTGCCTACGGGCTCAGGCTCGACATCCCATGAATCGTCAATATCTCTTGACGGTGCTGTAGCGAATCTCCGCCGATCAGCCGGCATCGACGCGCAAAGGTGTCGCTGCACTCCTTCCGCGCCGGGTCGGCTTGTTCACGTAGAGCGCCTCGATCTCCGCCGAGCCGTTCGTCCTATCAGATTGTATTCACAAATATAAGAGTTTTTCTAATACACATGCATACGATCCGATAGTCTATTGGCATGGAGTACGGACTGAACCCCTTCACACCAGGGTCTGGCACCCGGCCACCCGAACTCGTTGGACGCACCGCCGAGCTCGAACGTTTCGACTTGTTGATCGCGCGGGCGAAACAGCGGCGCTACGACCGCGGTTTGATGCTGCAGGGACTTCGGGGGGTCGGCAAGACCACTCTCCTGGCGACCATGGCGGACCAGGCTCGCCGCCACAATTGGGTGGTGGTCGAGGTCGAAGCCCAGACCAGTGTGGAAGGTGCCGAAGCCCTGAGACGGCGCATCGCGAAAGATATCTCACGCGCTGTCCGTCGTCGTCAGTTCGCCGGCCCGGTAGCGAACAAGATCCGGCAGCTGACCGAAGAGTTCTCGGTGTCCGCCACCGCGTTCGGTGTCGGCGTCGAACTCGCTCGCTCATCCGGTACCGAGAAGCCGACCCTGGGGGTCGAATTCGAGGACCTCGTCGAAGATCTCACCGAGGAACTCCGCAAGGACGGAACCGCACTGGGGCTGTTCATCGACGAGATGCAGGAACTCGAGCCGGCGCTCCTGCAGGTGATCCTGGCTACCCAGCACCGTGCAGCTCAGCGTGAATGGCCGTTTTTCGTATGTGGCGCAGGCCTGCCCAACCTCGCGCAAGCGTTGGCCGATGCGCGGTCGTACGCCGAGCGTCAGTTCGACTACAGGACCATCGGTCCGCTCGCCGACGATCAGGCTCGCGATGCGATCGTCACACCCATCACCAGGCTGAACCAGGCCATCTCTGTCGAAGCGACCGACTACGTCGTCGCGGCGAGCGACGGATACCCGTACTTTCTTCAGGTGTTCGGTCACGAGCTCTGGCAGGCTGCCCAACAGTCCCCGTTCACACTGGCCGACGCCGAGGACGCCGTGGACACCGGCCACGCTTCGCTCGATTCCGGCTTCTACAGTTCGAGGTGGCTACGGGCCACCGAAGCAGAAAAGCGCTATTTGGTTGCCATTGCACGCAGCGGAACCGATACTCCGCGGACGGCAGCCCTCGCCGAGGCCCTCGGGTCGAACCCGCAGTCGATGGCACCGCACCGTGACTCCTGCATACGCAAAGGTCTCATCTGGTCCCCGGCCCGCGGCCTGGTTGCCTTCACCGTCCCCGGGATGGCGGACTTCATCCGCCGCCAACCCAACGCACCGATCATCTGATCTCGACACGAACGTCGGACTGGGTCGAATCGAGCATGTAGACGGGTTGTGCAGCACCGGCATCACACAGCGACGTCGGTGTACGAATCCAGTTCGGTCCACCACTGCAGCGTGCAACCGCGCGGTGGGCGGGTGAGAGCAAGCGATGCTAAAAAGCCCGGCGCTCACGGTCTGCCGTAGATGGGTGACCGGTATACAAATGCGTTAGAACGGGTCTGGTGGGCCGGTATCCATCACGGCGAGGATGTAGTCGTGATCGGGCGGGTCGGCCGGGTGATCGTCAGCAATCGCGAACAACGCCCGATCCGGCTCGGGCGGGGTGCGTGCCTCCTCCCGCGCTGCGAGCCATTCTCGCCAGACGATGCGTTCGGCGCGGTGGCGCACGATGCGGGCACGAACGGCCGATGTGAGGCCGTGACGATGGCCGATGTCGTCGAGTTCGACCGGCCCGACACCGATGTGGGCGTTCTCGACCGTCAGTAGACCGGCGACGCGCAGATCCAACAGGGCCTCGTATCCGCTGGTGCGTCCGACCCCGATTGCGGTGAACAACTCGTCCGGCGTGAGGGGTTCTGCTGCGGCGACGACTGCGTCGTAGAGGACGCGGTGACGCCAGCCGATAACGCTCCACGCCGGATGTACGGACTCGACCTCTGCTGGCCCTGACGAAGTGTCGATCCATGTCGCTCGTCCCGCGTATGTAGGTACCAATGCGTACCGGTCGGGGTTCTGACCTACCCCACGCTCGATCAGCAACACCGGGGAGCCCTCCATGTCCCGCAGCCGCTCCAGAACTGACCACACCGTAGTTTCCGGGAGCATGCCGGCGGCGATGGACAGTGACCGCCCGCCGACACCGACAGTGGGAACACCTTCGACTATCTGCCCTGACACTGCCGCAGCCCACGCCAAGGCTTGAACGACTGCATGAGTAGTCCATCGATCTCGCCGATGAAGAAACTCAGAAGCGACCCAGGTTTGAGCGTGGGTAAGCCATGAACGAAGTACCGGATCGTAGGTACCCCCTGTGTGCTTTTGCTTGTGCCCGGTATCCCGGACTGGATCGGGAAGGGTGGATGCGGCCCAGTCGAGAGCGCGGGCAGCGTCGCGGCGGATAGCGCGTTCGGGTTCGGCGTAGCGGGCGTACGCGGCACGCACACCCGCCCAGGCAGGTCCGGAGACGCGGGTCAGGATGTCGGCGGTGCTGGCACCAGAGAGGACGGCGTGGGTGATGACGGACTGGCGTGCTTCCGAGCGTGAGGGCCAGCGGCGGGTGTCGATGCGGCCGGTGCGGGCGAAGTCGAGGACGCAGCGCGGCGGCGGGGCGGAGCGGCAGAAACGCGGATGCAACCGAGCGTCATCACTACTGCCGAGGACGCGTTCTGCCGACGTCTCGGCTCGGATGTGGGCGTCGATCGGGCTGGTGACCGTGCGGCCCGTTCCTCCGAGCAGTGCTTCGAGCCGCTGGAGTGTGCCGGCATCGGACCCGACGGTCAGGATGTCGGACGCTGCCGCAGGGTCGAGGTCGACGAGAGTGCGGTAGCCACCTTCTTTGCACTGCGAGCCCGGCACGGTGATGCATCCGCTTTTGTGGTTGGTCATCGGTGTGATGTCCAACGTGGGAAGTCGCGCTGAGAGAAGGCGCAACAACGGCCGGATCTCGTCGGCGGTGACCGTTTTTCCCGGTGCCAGTGGTATCAGCACGTGTCGGCCGCCGCTGGTCGATTCGTCGACTACTGCGCGGCCACCGCAGTCGGACAACCACGCCTGCAGACGCGTCACGTCAGCGGCAACGGAGGCGTGGCCGTGGTGTTTGGTGTCGAAGTCCAAGGCAACGACGCCGGCGCGCCCACGTGAGAACAACGGCACAGCTGCTGGCAGTGCCGGCCTTTTGACCGTCAGCGGCCCCGCGGACACGTATTTACGCGTCGTCGGGTCGTATAGCCTCATCGATCGGCGGGCAGCAATGGCCGGTGCGAATCGATGCCACAGCCGGTCCGCAGTCGCATCCGGATGGACGACACGAGCATTCAATCTTGTACCTACTTCAGGGCACGATGTACCCTGAGACATGTCCGCCAAGACAGTCCCTTCGGGGAAGAGCACCACAGAACGAGTTGCGAGCTAGTCACTCGCTTCTCTGACTTCAGAAGCCCTCGGCCCGCACGCCGGGGGTTTTTGTCATTTCAAGGTGCTGCGTAGATTTAGTTGGACTAAGACCCGAATGTCGATTCAGGTCGAGACGGCTACGCAGTCAAGGGCAGTACCCCCTGTTCATGCGCGCGATTTAGTTCGCGCGCAAGATCTTCGCGGTCGCTGGCAATCGCGATCAGATCAGCGACGTATTGACTCAGAGATGTCGCGCCAGCCGAGCTTCGCTGCGCCTTGAGCGTGTCAATCAGCTCCGACGGCAGTCGGACAGTCAGCGACGTCCGGTCACCCTTACTGGGCATCGGCATGGCACGGCCTCCTTCGTCTACTTCCGCGGTCCCAACCGGTGTCTATCCTGAACCAGAATCATTTTCGAAGCGTTGAGACACGCCGAGAAAGTCATCAGGAATTACACCTCTGTCATTCAAACGTCTTCATGCGTTGACCGGTCCGCACTCGCAGCAGGCGTCACATAATGGCCGTCGACCAGTGTCTGTCGACGTGGGGGACACTATCTGGCATGGAGATCGCCCACACCATCTCGAAGACTCTGCCTCACCCGCGTTACCGACTGCCGTTTGCCGGAGACATCGTTGGCCTCGATACGGCCAAGCCTGTTCAAAAAGAGATGGCGATGGCCTCTGAGCTCGGGGGGATCTACGAACGCAAGATTTTTGGTCACCGGCTCGTGGTGGTCTCGGACCCGGAGCTTGTCGCGGAAGTGAACGACGAGAAGTACTGGGCAAAATTTCTTGCCCTGCCACATCGCAAGCTACGCGCCATCGGCGAAGACGGTCTGTTCACTGCGTTCAACTCGGAGCCGAACTGGCATCGCGCGCATGCTGTGCTGGGGCCGGCGTTCAGCAAAGGGGCCATGCGCGGTTACCACGACGCCATGCAGGAATCAGTCAACGAACTTCTGACCTCGTGGGATAGCGGATCGGGTCCGGTAGACGCCTACGACGAGTGCTCCAAACTGACCTTCGACGTGATTGGGCGTTGCGCCCTGTCGCATGATTTCGGCTCGTTTCGCCAGCCCGTACCCTTTGCGGACGCCATCGCTCGCGTCCTTCACTATGTGAACAAGTCATCGAACGATGTGCCGATCATCCGCTCTGTCTTAGGACGAAGGGCGACGAGGCAGCACGATGAGGACCTCCAGTTCATACGCCACACTGTGGACTCCCTGATCGAACAGCGAATGGCCCAGCCTGATTCCAGCAAAACGTCTCCGGATCTGCTCGAACATATGCTCAATACGTCAGACCCCGATACGGGCGAGAGACTGACACTGGAGAACATCCGGAATCAGATCATCACTTTTTTAATCGCGGGGAACGAGACAACAGCATCGACCATCGCCTTTGCGTTGCATTTCCTGAGCACCCGGCCCGATGAGATGCAGCGGATACGGGCCGAAGTCGATGCCGTCGCTCCTGATGGCACCGACATCGAGTTCGAGAATGTGCCCAAGCTGCGACGGACACGACATGTCGTCGACGAAACTCTCCGCCTGTGGCCCGCTGCACCCGGTTACTTCCGCAAGGCACGTGAGCGCGGAGCAACTTCGCTGGGCGGGTATGAGGTGCCCGAGGGATGGGTTTTTGTTCTCCTTCCACAGCTGCATCGCTCACCGGAGTGGGGGCCAGAGGCACACACCTTCGACCCCGACCGGTTCGCCACAGGGCAGGCCAGCGACACCAACCGCCGTATATACAAGCCTTGGGGTACTGGTCTGCGAGCGTGTATCGGTCGCCAATTCGCCTTACACGAGGCGGTGCTTGCGTTGGCGTCCATCGCTCGTCGGTACGAGATTCGGGCAGACCCCGATTACCAGCTCGACGTGCGAGAAGCCGTGACAATGAGGCCACATGGCGTCAGACTTTCTGTTTCGCGGCGGCCGTGACTGTACCGTCGTCGGTCTAGGTCGATCAGGAAGGGGAACCTGTGGACATCGTGAATAGCTGGCACCTGGTGGAAACCTTGGTTCCAGGACAGATGACAGTCATCAGTACTGGGGGGAAGGTCCGAGATTGGACCAAAATCGATCGCTTGTCACCTGGGCCTGAGTTCGATCTGCATGGTTTTCTGGAACTCACACGCAGTTCTTGCGCCGAGCAAGATGTGCTCTTCAAAGGCCGTCGGCGTGAAGCTCGCATTCGCGCAGTACCAGTTCTGGGGCCGTCAGGGGAAACCCACGGCATACAGGTCTGGGTGGGGGACCCGGAGGTCGAACCCGATCCTGTGCGCATCGTTTCCGGAATAGCCTGGCTACTCGAACGCACCGTCATCGAGCAGACGGTCGAGGCTTCCGCGATGTCCGGCGTCTCTGCTGCTGATCACGTGCCGGAACGAACCCCGGCTGAGTACAACGCCAAGGCCGTCAAATTCGATGGGTCCGAGGAGTTGTTCGCCCAGGCGCTGGTCCCTACCCACGGTCAGAAGTGGGAGGGCCCGATGTCCGTTCTCCACGCAGATGGCCGAATCATGCGTTGGCATTGCTGGGGGAGGGGGAGAACTGACCCTCCCAACGTCGGCCTCAGGCTGCTATGGCACGACGTGACAGATGCAACGGAACCCGACAAGCCGACGTTGGCTGAGCTGGGAATGCCGAGCGGCCTCGAGAGCGGTGGCACACGCATCGCTGTATTCGACGGCCGAACCGGGATTTTGACGATGTGGTTACCGGAAGCTCCAACCTGGGTGAAATGGCGTGACCTCACGAGCGGCTGCGGCGTGTTGCACGACGACGACCGAGCGACACTGTCGGATGCTCTAGAAAAGTGGACTCACGATGCGTCACCTGTGTCAGCTGATGTCCGCGTCCGTGCAATCGACGGCGGCGACGCGACCGGCTGGAAGTGGCAGCAAACCCGACTCGAACTACGGCCCTACCCTGGACAGCTTGGTGACCGGCTGGTCCTTGCGGTGCTCCCCGCGCTACAACCTTCCGAGCAGGTGCTCGAGGTTCCCACTACGTAACTGATCGTGATAGCTTCGCCCTCGGCACCTTCCGCTCTTCCCGAAGAGTTGAAGATTTCCTGTCGGCCGCATGGCCCTCAGACGCAGCCTTTGAGCACCACGTGGAACACATTTCACGTGGCTAACAAGCACGCGTCTTGGAGCCAGAATGTCGATCCAGAGTCAGGTCCCCAGTCAGGCCGGTTCGCCCCGTGGCCGCTTCCGCACACGCTCGTATGCCTCGCTGACCCGTTGCGCCGGGTACCCCAGCGCTTCCGCTATCTGGCGGGCGGCCGGCGCGCTCAGCTTGCTCTGCCCGCGCTCGAGCGCCCCGATGTACTGGCTACTGACGCCGATTTCGCTCGCGAGCATCCCTTGGGTCAGCCCCCTGGATATTCGCAGATCACCGAGGTATTCCTCGTCCTCCGGCACTGAGACGAAATCGCTGATCTCGCTGCCGAATTCCTTAGCGCATCGAGCAAGAGTGTCTATGCGGGGATGGGACTGGCCTCGCTCCCACTGTGAGTACGTCGTCAAAGCCACTCCGAGAACGCGCGCAACCTCGGCACCACTCAGCTTGAGTTCAATTCGTCGTGCCCGCAGCTTGTCAGGTGCGAAACCACGCAACCGACGCCTCACCGATGGAACCTCACGAGAGGACACGATGCCACTTGTCCCAATTCGGTAGCACATAAAGCATGTTTCGATGCTAGTGTATAGACACAGTTGTTTAGACGATGCGATTGCGGTTCGCCCCTGGGCGTCGACAGAGCAAGATTCGGCTTACAGGCGCACACCGCATCAACCGCAGCGTCTACGCATCACTGATACGCCAAAGGAAGCGAGAAGCCAACTGGCACAGATTGACTCGAATTAGCAGACTCCAGATGCGCCGTGATTGGTCGTCCCGAAACGCATCCGGAGTCCCCTCCACCTACAGAACAAAGCCCCAATATCGGGCCCAACTTGTATCCGCAGGGGCTCTCCCAGCCTATGCGGATCTAGCAGAACCGCAATCGGATCGGAGACACCTATGACATCTGTCGCGCAACCGCGAACGTTACATCCGGGCTCCACCTGCAATCCCGGCACCGCCCTCTGTCCCTCGGTCAACGACCGTGTTGCGGGCCTGGCCGTGTGTTCGCTCCCAGCCGTGCCCCACCACAGTCACCACAGGCTGCTCTGCGAAGAGACGGGCGCGGTGATTGGTGAATGGACTGACGCCAATGCGACGTTCCTGGAACCACTTCCACGGTCTCCGCTGTTCAGCCACGTGGCCTAGTCCCCCTCAATCTCGACTGACGCCTGAAGAGGCGTCAGTCGCGAGGGTCTACGCGGCGAACTCACTGCACTGAGGCTCCCGTGTAGCCCCTCAGTTGGTGGACCGGCGTGAGGGTCGCGTGGTGACGCTTCGACCTCATCGTGTGCCGAACTGCGCGACCCCGCCGGGACATCGACCACATTCCACAACTCCACTGACAGAAAGGAATACGACCGATGCCTTGGATCTTCTCGCAGCTTTGGTTCTGGCTCGGCCTGCTGGGCTGAGCGCTCGTGGATGCCAGCGTGCAACGGACGCACGCTGGCATCCACTCCCAAGGCATCACCCATCGTCCGCGCTGGGGGATCACCCGAAGGCTGACCCTCGTTTTCGGTCGTTCTCCCAGCGCGGACGGTGGTGGTTCCACCATCAACCACTCCTGTCACACCCGCCCGACACCGCTGCATCGCAGCGACTTACGAAAGGCACCACCACACATGTCTCCCCAGCAAGGAATTGGCGGACGTCACCGCCGCCGCAGAGAACGGGCACTCGTTCTCACTGCCGTGCCCGTCGCCGTCGCACTGGTATGGGGCACCGCAACCGCACACGCGGCACCGCAGGACTTCGTGACCGCACCCGACACCGCCCAGTCCGGAACTACCGACACCACCCCCGTCGCGCCGCCGCCGGCCCCGACCCAGGAACGCCAGTTCCTGCCCGGCTACCAGGCCTCACCTCAGGTGCAGCAGTCCCAGTGGCGTAGCTACGACGACTACCGGTCCGGCAACCAGCAGTCCTCGTACCAGAACACCTACTACGAGCCTGCTCCCGCGCCGCAGGCCGCGCCGACCGACGCACCGCCCGCCTTGCAGGCGGCCCCGCCGCCCCCGCCGCCGGTTCCGACTGTGCAGCGCAAGGTCATTGCACCGATCGACGCACCCGAGGGTTACGTCCTCGTCGGCGGCGAGCTCGTGCCGTACGACCCGAACCTGCTCGACCCGAACCTGGTCGAGCAGTTCAACAACACCGGAGCCGCAATCCAGGCAGACGGCGGAAACTGGCTCGTGGACAACGGATTCGCCGACGCATCCCGCGCCGACCGTATCGCGGCGGGCACCATCACCGGCGTCGTCGCAGGCGGCGCTGTCGGCCTTGCCGCTTCCGTGGCCCCTGCCGCAGTGATCACCGGCACCGCAGCCGCCATCGGCGGCGGACTCGGCGTCGCAGCCACCACCGGCACCGGAGCCATCGTCTGGGGCGGACCGGTCGGATGGGTCTTCATCCCCGGCGCAGCCGCACTCGCAGGCGCAGGAGTCGGCGCTGCCCTCTCGGCACCGATCGTGCTGGGCCTGACCGGCACAGGTGCAGTCATCGGCGGCATCCTCGGTGCCACCGTCCTCGGCGGCGAGCAGCAGCTCATCGAAGAACCCGCACCGCTTCCGGCACCCGAAAGCATTCCGGCGGCCCCTGCTGCACCCCTGACCGTCGATTCCCCCAGCGTGCAGAACGCCATCGACACCACCGTCGACCAGATCCAGGGCAGCCTCAACCTCGCCCCGGCCGACGTCGACCAGGCCGCCACGGCGGTCCAGGGGTGGACCGAACCCGCCTACGAGCAGGTCCAACAGTTCACCTCGACGGTGCTCGAGCAGCCTGCCGTGGCGGACACCGTAGCGGCGGTCAACACCGCCGCCGCGCCCGTTCTCGACCAGGCGAAAGCAGCACTGGCGGGTCTGAACCTCGCGATCTGACCTCCGGGTGCAGCCCGACCTCTGGTGGCCGGGCTGTATCCGGAGGTTCGACCCCGTTCGTTCCTCACCTCGACCCTTGGAAAGGCCTGTTGTGGCACCTCGAGACCGCACCACCGACGCCGACACCCACCACGGCACCGACGACTGGTTCGCCGACCCGGTCGTTGCCGAGACCGAGACTGCCGCAGCAGCTTCCGACCATCCAACCGAGCGCAGACTGACAGTACTGACCGAGCACCAGTCCGCCGACACCGATCCGGACGACGACTGGTTCGTCGAGCACCCTACCGACGACATCGCTGTGGACCACCCTGACCGTGGCCCCGCATCCCAGCCAACGGATGCATACGGCTCCTTCGACGAACGGACCTCTCTACTTCGCGCTGGAGGCCCCTACACCGCACCCAGACCGGCTCCACAGTCATGGTGGCGACGCCACCGCTCCGCCGTCGCCGTCACGACCGCACTCGCGGTCCTGATCGGTGGAGTAGTGGGAGCCGGGCTGGTGCTCACCGGATTCGGCGACGAACCGCAACCAACGCCCGTACTGCTTCCCGACGAGATCGTCACCACCACAGCAGCTCCGACCTCGACCGCTCCTGCGGCGGCCGGTGCGGCCGCAGCCGATGTCACCTGGTGCCGGGGCCAGGCTGACGGTGACCCGGTCACCGAAGACAGTGACGACCCCGGTGCGGTGGCGATCTGGCGGTTCGAGAAGGCCTTCTACTTCGACCGCGACGGGGCCGCTGCCCGCGCCGCAGGTGCACCCGATGCGGTGATGGCGTCCGCGCAGCGCCTCCAGTCAGGGATCGACCAGCTCGAACCCGATATCGAGTTCTGTGTCCTGGCCGACCCGATCGACGCCGGGATCTACGACGTCACCGTCGTCGAGCGCGGGCCCGGCATCGACGGGCGCATGAGTCGCCAACGGATCACTACCACCAAGCAGCAGGACGGCACGACGCTCATCTCCGCCATCGTCTCCCGCTGACCCCCATGACCAGGCACATCCGCTGGATCCCACCGAAGAAGAGAGAAGCCGTGCACACACCCATCGACCAGGTTCGCCGCCTGACCGTGCGCCTGCTCGCCGCCACCGCCGCAGTGACCATCGTGGTCTCCGCGAGCGGTGTCGCGGCCGCGCAGCCGTCCGCGACACCCACCCCACCGGACACTGACAGCGGGGACTGCCCGGTGCTGCATCTCGTGGTGGTCCCCGGTACCACCGAGATCGACGAGAACTCCTCTCCCGACGCCGATTCCGGCTTCTTCTCCCGGCTGACCGTGCCCGCAATGCGCGATGCGAACTCCGGTGACGGGCCCGCTCTAGAACGCAGCTACGTCCCGTACCCGGCAAGTTTCGGCGGCAAGCCAGGGGACCGCTCCGCCGTTCCGTACGCCCAGTCCGTCGACATCGGCGTCGAGAACACCACCAAGATGATCTCCGACATCGCCGAACGCTGCCCCGGCACGAAGGTCTTCCTCTCCGGCTACTCCCAGGGCGGCGAGGTCGCCTCCCAGGTCACCCGCGAAATCGGAGCAGGAACCGGACCCGTCGACGCCGAGCACTTCGCCGGCGCAGCACTGTTCTCCGACCCCACCCGCGCCGAAGGCGAAGACGTCATCGCCAGCGGGGGATCGACCCCCGCTCCGGCACCGGGAACGAGCGGCGCAGCCGTGGACACCGTCCAACTCGCCCCGGCCGTCGCCGCAGCCGCCCCCGCAGGCGGCGGTATCGCACCGACACCGAAGATCGCCGGATTCGGCGCAGTCTCCGACCGGGTCGCCTCGTACTGCACCGCAGGCGATCTCGCGTGCGACACCCCTATCGACGCCCCCGCGGCCAAGCTCGTTGCCTCCATCGCCGGACAGTCCTCGATGGACACCCGCGACCCCGTCCGGATCCTCACCGACGTCTCCACCGCCGTCGGACGTACCGCGCTGATGACCGGTGCGTCGGTGATCAACGACAACATCGACTTCGATTCCAAGGCTGGACGATTCGAGGTCAACTCGTCATCGGAGACCGTGCTGTCGAAGATGGCGAAGTACTCCGACCCCTCCGCCACCTCGACCGACGAGATGATCGACGAAGCGGTCGGCGCGGTCACCAAGATCGCCGGTATGGCTATCGGCGCGGCGATCACCGTCGCCAAGGACGTCATCACCCCCGAGACCATCGGCCAGCTCGCCACCGTCGGGCTCACCAACCCACCCGCAGCTCTGGGCATACTCGCCACCAAAGTGCTGTCCTCGGCGGTCAAGCTCGTGCCCCCGGCGACGATCGACTCGGCCGTCGACGTCGCGTTCCAGGAAGTGTCGAACACCATCGACGAGAACGCCGGTCTCGCGCAGCTCGTCACCGACACCTCGTACTGGAACACCGCAACCAAACACGGCTCCTACGACAGTGTTCCGGTCGGATCCAAGGGTGAGACCCCCGTCGAGCTGACCGTGCGGTGGATCGTCGCGCTCGCCGCAGACCTGACCGGCGATCAGAGCCTCGCCGACAAGGTCGGGGCAGTGATCAAACAAGGCGCGTCGCTGTTCGCCACCACCGACACCGTCCGCAGTGCCGGAAGCATCCTCGCCGCCCACGCCACCGTCGGAGCAACCGGCACCGCCACGACGACCACAGCGGCCACCACGACGACCCCCTCTGTTTCTGCCGCTGTGCCGACCACCGTCTCACCAACCACCACTCGGTGACCGAGAACGCCGGAGAAGGAGGTGCGCCCGAGATGGCCGCACAACCAGCTGAGCACCATGACTATTACCGAGACGACGACTTGTCGGTCACCCCGGCAGGGCTGCGGACACCGCCGCCCGAACGCCGAGCACCGATTCACGACGACCCGGTCGCAGTCCACGGTCGCCCGCCCGTGATGTGGCTCCTCGCCGCTCACGGGCGCTCCGGCGCAGGCACACTCGCCCAGATCTGGGCCCCGGCGGGCGATGCCCGCCGGGGCTGGCCCGCCGCCGACCGGCACCGCAATGTCGTCGTCGTCTGCCGCACCGATCGCGCCGGCCTCGACGCCGCGCACGACCTGCTCCTGCAATCGGCCGCCGGCCTGACCGGTGGCTGCACTCTCCTCGGACTGGTCCTGGTACCCGACGCCCCCGGCCCACTCCCCAAGACCCTGCGCCGATGGGCGGACGTCGTCGCCTCCGCAGCACCAGCGGTGTGGCGAGTCCCGTACGTCGAGGATCTGCGCACCCACAGACAGAACGAACTCGCGATCTGGACCCCCACCGAACCCGACCCACCCCCACCCGGGCGGATGCGGGCTCCCGCCCCTTCTACGACCAGCCCACACCACGACCTCGCCGTGATCGGACGGGAAATCTTCACCGCCGCCCGCATCGCCTCAGGCCACTGAACCACACCCACCTTTCACCAACACCTAAGGAGCACACCATGATCACCAGTCTCGCCGCGTCGGCCACCGAGGTTCTGGCGCAGAACATCGGCGACGTCAGCCCCACCGCACCCGGTGGTGGGGCCGGCGACAAGATCCTCGAGCTGCTGTCCTGGCTGAGTTGGATCTGCATCATCGGTGCCGTCGGCGGTCTGACGGTCTGCGGCGCAAAACTGGCCGTCGCCAAAGTCTCGGGCGGTAACGAAAACGGCGCCGGACTGGTGTGGGGATTGGCGGGATCTATCCTCATCGGCGCGGCAGCCGGCCTGGTCAACATGCTCGTCCTATGACCGCCTTGAACTGGACCTTGTGGGGCATGGTGGTGTGCACAGTAGGACTGGCGCGCCACCGCACCATCTCCGGGCGCAGCTCCGAATCCATTGTGGCCCAGACGGACACGAAACGAATGTTGTTGCACGGGCTGGCGATATCGCTCGGCGTCGGTGCCCCCGCCGTTGCCGGGGTGATCCTGCTATGACCATCGTGCTCGCTCAACCACCGACCGAGCCGGTCGAATGGCCCGACGAGGTCTGGCAGCCGATCATGGAAGGCCTGTCGTGGCTGCTCTGGTTCGCCATCATCACCTGCATCGCAGCACTGTTCGTGTGCGGGGCGATGTTCGTCAACCAACGCAAATCCACCGGCACTCAAGTCGTCGAGGACGCCACCCTGGCCCGAATCCTGATCTGCGCCGCCATCATCGGCTCCGCATCCGGAATCGCCAAAGCCGTCCTCGCCTGACAAACCCACATTCGCTGCGCCCGAACTGCATTCGACCCGAAAGGCTTCACCTGATGACCGTCTCCCGCACACTCCGGATCGCCGCGACAGCGGCGACCGTCCTCGCACTCACTGCGTGCGGATCCGGCAACGACGACACACCGACCGCCACCCCGGACGCAACACCCGATCTGCGCTCCGCCCCGGCCGAGCTGACCTGGCGCGAGGTAGCAGGGGTATCGGTGCCGACCTCACGGGTCGACGGGCCCTTCGCTGGAACATCGGTGAACCGCAGCGGATATTCCCAGACACCACAGGGGGCGGTGCTGGCCGCGATCAACGGTCAGACAGCACTTGCCGTCGCCGACGACCGCGCGTGGCCGGAAGTGGTGAACACCGTCACTGCACCCGGACCCGGGCGCGACGAGTTCGCGGCCGCACGCGCCGCCGTCACCGTCTCCGGATCGGTCCCGGCCGACACTGCACCGAAGTTCGTCGGGTTCGAGGTCACCGACTACTCCAGTGATCCGCTTTCGGCGGGGGTGTCGGTGGCACAAACCATCGGGACTGGAACCGACTTGTTTTCCTATCCTGTCGCGCTGCAATGGATCAACGGCGATTGGCGGATCGTGCTACCCACTTCCGAGGAAAACATCGACGCCATCGAGATCGACAACCTCGACGGCTACACCACATTGGAGCGCACCCCATGAACCGTCGGCTACGTACCGTCCTGATCACCGTTGCTGCGATCGTCGTCATCGCCATCATCGGCGCGATCGTGTTCATCATCCCGAACATGAACGACGACGACACCCCGACGACCACCGCTGGTCCACCGCCGACGACAGCAGCACCTACCCCCGGTGACTCCGAGCTCGACACCGGCGCGGAAGGCTTCGGTGTTCCCGACGCGGACCTGTCCGGGCGCACTGTGATGGTCCCGAACAACCCTGCCGGCCAACCATTGCCGCAGCGTGAGCCGACCGGCCCGCGTGTCGAATGCACCAATGACGGCCGACCGGTGACGTCCCCAGAGTCGATGATGATCCAACGCAACTTCGGTGTCTCGACCCTGTACTCCGAAACGGATGGGCCGTCGTACATCGACGGGCTGGTCCTCGCCGGCTACACCCGCACCCCGCAGGGAGCGGCTTTGGCCGCCGCCAACATCCTGCCTCGCACACTCGCGGGAGGACAGGTTGCTATCGAGGCAGGCGACAAGCTGATCTTGAACGGCAGCGACGTCGTCGGCCAGGACGCACGAGCAGTCGAAGAGAACCGGCCGATCAATACCGGCACTGTGGCACTGCGGGCACCGGTTGCATTCAAAATCCTCTCCTGCACGGATACTTTCACCGTCGTCGAACTCGCCATGATTCGTGACGTCGACGACAGCGGCCAGCGCATGCAATCACCGGTCTACGGAGGCCTGCGACTGAACATGGTGTGGGACCAGGGCACATGGAAAGCCCGGGAAGCCACCGGACCCGCATCATTCGGCCCGTACAACTCGCTCGACGGTTTCACCCGGTGGGCACTGTGACGCGCGCAGCGGCCATCGCCGCCCGCGCGATCCTCATCGCGCTACTGTCGCTGATCGCCGTCGTCGGGGCCAGCGGGCTCGCCCACGCTCAAGACCCCACCCCCGCCCCAGCACCGAATCTGACCGAGCAGATCAACCCCGACGCCGACGGCAACGACTTTCAGCAGCAACGCCGCGAATGCCTGGCCGACGGATCGGATGCGATCGTCGAAGGCGGGCTTGCTGACAAATTCCTGGACGCGGTCGGCGGACGCGATGCCGCCGACCAGTTCTTCTGCTTGGACTCAGCCTTCAGCGATCATCCCGGTGACGCGTTCTCCACCGCCGTCGACTCCACACTCTCGACATTCTGGGGCGACCCGGTCGGGGACTTCGCCAAATCGGTGATGGAAGGCAACACCCAAGCATTCCGATCGGTGATGACGTTCTGGATGTCCTCCGGCATACCGGGCCTCGCGGCGGAGAACGCGATGTCGGGCCTACGCAACATCATCTCCGGGTTCACCGTCGTCGCCTTGTTCGCCTCCATCATCATCGCGATGATCAAGCTCGCGATCGCCCGCAAACAAGCGGTGATGGAAGGGGCCACCGAGACCGCGACCATGTTGGTCCGCACCGTCGTCACCGTGTCACTTCTGCCAATTCTGGTGTTGATGTTCCACCAAGGCGGCGACATCGCCTCGGCATACGCGCTGGAGAAATTCGTCGGCGGCAACCTCGACGAGAAGATCACTGCCATCACCGCATTCGACGACAAGACCGGCCTCGGCCCGATCCTCGCGCTCGCCTGCGCGGGATTCGCATTCCTCGGTTCGGTAGCGCAGCTCATCGCACTGCTGATCCGTGAGGCCGTGCTGTGCGTCGTCGTCGCCGTCATCCCGCTCGCCGCAGCAGCGTCGGCCACCGGCACCGGTCGCAGCTCCTACAAGTCGATGATCGCCTTCACTCTCGGCGCTCTCCTGTTCAAGCCGGTCGCGACGCTGCTGTACCTGTTCGCGTTCTGGGCGTCCTCGGCGTCGAGCTCGGATCAGATCGCGACCGTCATCATCGGCTCGGTCCTCCTGGCCGTCGTCGGATTCTGCCTACCCACCTTGATCAAGATCGTCGCGCCCGCAGCAGAATCCATCTCCGCCGGTGGGCGGGAAGTAGGAGCGCTCGGCGCAGCAGGAGGCGCAGTGATGGGGGCCGGCGGAATGGCGGCATCCCGCGCCCTCGGGGCAGCGGCGAACACCGTCGCCGGATCGTCCGGTGGCGGCGGCAAAGGTGGTTCCTCAGGCGGAAACGGCACAGGCGCGCGTTCCACCCCCGGTTTTCAGGGCCGCTACAACGGAGGATCGAGTCCCTCGCACGCGGGCGCATCGTCTGGGCCGATGGGCGCAGCCCGCAGAGCCGGTTCGGCCGCAGCATCGGCAGGTCGCACAGCATCCTCGGCAGGCCTACGCGGGGCGGCAGGGGCACTCAAGACCGCAGGCACAGTCGGCCGCACCGCGGGCTCGGTCTCGACCGCTCTCGGCTCTGCTGCAGAAGGCGCAGTCGGCAACTACCACGGACGGATCCAACGATGACGCAACATAATTCACCGCACGCACCCAAGCGCGCTGTCTTCATCTTCGACCCGCACGCACACAAGGGCACCGTCAAAACCTTCTTCGACCCGCGCACCATCGCCCTCACCTCCGACACTCGCCTTCGCCGCGCACCGGACTGGCGACAGCACGCCGCCGAATTCGCACCCGCCATCGGAGTGAGAACCCCTACCGGGCAACAGCCACCCGCCGCCCACACCTGGGGGACCGCCGAGCAGTGCGCATGGTGGCAGAACATCAGCGCACGTACTGCTGCCCTGGCATCGATCGCCGTGGTCGTCAGCGCAGCCGTCGCGGGGGCGGCAGTGATCGCGCGCGGTGACCTCCGATGACCGCGCAGCTCGAAGCCCCGTACGAACCACCGATCTACTCGGCAGGTAACCGGCCGCAAAGCACGTTCGCATTCGGACTACCGACGAAGGTCATCGCCTACGGCGCAGGATTTTTCGCAGTCTCGTTCGCGGTCCTGATCTTCGGCAACTTCGTCGTCGGACTCGCGCTGATGGGCGTCGGCGCACTCGTTCTCGCCCCTTTGGTCATCGCCCCGAACGGCCGAACCCTCTACGAGACAGGACAACTGAGAATGCAATGGCTGCGGCGCAAGCACATCGACAAATCCACCGAGTACCACGCCGGACCGCACTCGAGGATCCCCGGTGGCCGCTACAAACTCCCCGGCCTGCTCGCCCGCACCAAGGTCTACATGGGAATCGACCGACACGGCAACGAATTCGGGATGATCCACAACCCCGACGATCACCGCTACACCGTCATCTTCGACGCCCTTCCCGGCGGCGACGAAGCGATCGTCCAGCGCGACAAGGACCTCTACACCGCCGACTGGGGCGTCTACCTCGCCGACCTCGGCCTGCCCGGCGACATCGTCGGTGCCGTGGTGGTGGTGGAGAACATTCCCGCGACCGGGCTGCGATTGGCGCGGCGAGCCGAACACGAACTTGTCCCCACCGCACCGCCCTTGGCGGCGTCGTTCGTCGAGCAGTCCGCCGTCCGGATGCCCTCGGGTCGGCACCGCACCCTGGCACGACTGTCGATCACCTTCCGCGCTACCACCCGCGAGCGACAGAAGGACCCCGAAGAGATGGCCACCGAACTGGCCCGCCGCCTGCCGGATCTGTACGAGTCGCTCTCCGGTGCCGGGATCGATGCCCAGCCGATGACCGCCGCCGAAATCACCGCGGCCGTGCACCGCTCCTACAACCCCTCGACCGAGAACGACTTCGAGGAACTCGAGGTCTCCGGTCTCGATCACGGCGTCGACTGGGACGACGCAGGCCCCGGCCGCGCCAAGACCGAATGGGGACACTACCGCCACGACGGCGGAGTCTCGGTCGTCTGGGAGATGGCCGCACCACCGGAATCGGTATTCACCGACACCGTCCTCAAACCGCTCCTGCAGCCGCACGACGACCTCCCACGCAAGCGCCTCACTCTCGTCTACCGCCCCTACACCGCCGGGGACGCCGCGAAGAAGGTCGACAAGCAACACCGAGACGCCCTGCACGCGATCAACTCTCGCGGAAACAAGATCACCTCCGCCGGGTCGGAGAAGCGCCACGAGATCGCCGAGCAGGCCCGCCGCGAAATGGTCTCCGGCGCCGGATACGAACGCTATTCGGCACTGCTGACCATCACCGTCGGATCGGTCGACGAGATCGCCAACGCCGCCGCCGTCACCGAATCCCTCGCCGCCCGATCCCGGCTGCGACTGCGCCGCGCGTTCGCCTTCCAAGACGCCGCGTTCGTCGCCGGTCTCGGCGTCGGAGTGCTGCTACCCGATCAGATCTCCACCTCGATCCTGGTGCGCCGCAGCTAGACACTGCTCGCCCCCACCGGCCCCCACTCTGCGTGAGAAAGAGACTCCCCGATGACCATGACCGACGACCGCCCCGACCTGGGACACGCAGATGACCTATATGTCGAGACCGACGCTGCGCGGCCGTCGGCATTCGTCCGCTGGATCATCGGCGACACCGACTACGCCGAGCTCGCCGCAGCCGTCGCGACCGGTGACGCCGAAGAGCCCTACCAGTACTCCCGACGCGGCATAGGCCTCGCACGGTGGCGCAACGATCACCCTCACGTCGAACGGGCCGTCCACGACGCCGCTGGGGACCCGTGGTGGCGCGCCGCACTGTCGTCGAGCACACGCGGCCTCAAAGGGCCCGGCGGCGGCCGCATGTCCACCGTCCCGGCACCGATCGAGTACGAAGCCACCTCGGTGCAGATGTGCGGGCTCAACCCGTGGGCGATCGGCGCAGCCGCACCCTCGGCCGGCACCATCGTCGGCCAGCACGCCATCACCGGCAACGCCGTCTCCTGCGATCCGTTCGCGTACTTCCGCGACAAGCTCATCGGCAACCCCTCGATGTTCGTCCTGTCCCTGCCCGGCCTGGGGAAATCGACGCTGATCCGCAAGATCCTCCTCGGCGCGTGCGGCTGGGGACAGACCCCGATCGTCGCCGGCGACATCAAAGGCGAATACGTCAAGCTCACCCGCCTACTCGGCGGGCAGATCATCACCCTCGGCCACGGCGGTGGACACCTCAACCCCCTCGCCGCCGGAGCCCTCGGACAGGCAGTCGTCCGCGCGATCACTGCCCGCAACGCAGAAACCGACCCCGATCGCATCGCCGAGCTCGACGAGCTGATCGACGTCGCCACCATCACCATCTCCACCCGCCAGATCAACGCCGTCTGCGCCCTGGTCGAGCTGATCCGCTACGACACCCACTCGGTGAAAGCCTTCGAGAACTCCCTGATCGGTATCGCGCTGCGCGAGCTGTACGCCGACGGCGGATTCTCCTACACCAACCCGCCGCTGCTCAAAGACCTCTACACCCGCATCGACGCCGGGTCGGCGGACATGCTCCAAGCGGCCTACAAGACCGACCGCGAGGGCTACCGCGAGGCGATCACCGAACTGATGCAGGCCCTCGGAGCACTGACCTCCGGCCCGCTCGGGGACATCTTCGCCGACCACACCACCGAACCGATCGACCTCGACGCACCGATGATCTGCATCGACGTCTCCTCCCTCGACCGGGGAGATACCACCCTCAAAGCCGCGGTGATGCTCTCCTGCTGGGCCGACGCCTACGGCACCGTGGAAGCGGCGCACCTGCTCGCCGACGCAGGCCTGGACCGCCAGCGCCTGTTCCTGATGGCCCTCGACGAGCTGTGGCAGGTCATCGGCGCAGGGCCGGGCATGGTCGCCCGCGTCAACGAGATCACCCGCCTCAACCGCACCGACGCGACCGGGCTGCTGATGATCACCCACACCGGCCGCGACCTCGAAACCCTGCCCACCGAAGCCGATATCAAGACCGCGAAGGGATTCATCGACCGCGCCGGCATGGTCGTGTGCGGGGGACTGCCGATCGGTGAGGTCGAGCGCCTGTCCGGGGAGCTGAAGTTCACCGCCGCCGAAGCGGGCATGGTCACCTCCTGGTCGCGCGGGGCAGCGCTTCGCGGGTCCGAACGCCGCACCGTCCGCAATCCGATCGGGCGCGGGAAGTTCCTGATCAAGGTCGCCAAGGACAACACCCCCGGTATTCCCATCCAGACCGTGCTCACCGACGTCGAATACGACACCGGGGTCCACGACACCAACGCCCGCTTCGCCGAGTACTTCGCCGGCCAGCACCACGAACTCGACGGTGCAGATGCCTACAGGGCCGACGAGGACGCCTCTCAGATAGTCGGTGCGTGGTGATGCGCGCCGACGATCCCCGCGATCATCGGCGAGCCGAGTTCCCCGCCGAGACCCGGCAATGGGTATTGACCGAGTACGAGAAGTCTCGCCAGAACTACGCCTCGCGCGCCGAATGTGTTGCAGTCCTTGCTCGAGCGATCGGAGCGCACGAGAACACCGTGACACGGTGGGTCAAGGACAAGTTCGGATCCTCCCGGTCTCCGGCGTCCGATGACGTCGCCGCGAAGCTACGGGCGGCCGAAGCCGAGATCGGGCGGCTCCGCAGCGAGAACCGCACTCTCACTGAACGACTCGCCGCCTGCTCGCCGCGTGCGATCACCACCCAGTCCTACGGCTCGCACTCGTTCGGGGCGGCTGCGCTGTGAAGAAGGGCGGCGCGATCGCGCTGAGCGTGGTGCTCGCACTGTCGCTGTTCGTGGTCCTGTTCGTCACCACCGGTGTCCGCGAGGAAGCGCCCACCGATTGTCTTCCCGGGAAGGGCATTTCCTCTGCTGCAGGTGGTGTTCCGGCCGGGTCGTTCTCCAAGCCGATGAAGACCTCCGAGGCGCAGCTGACGAGCCCGTTCGGGTCACGGTGGGGAACGATGCACAAGGGCATCGACCTCGCCGGTCCCGTCGGCACCCCGATCTACGCCTACGCCGACGGCATCGTCACCAAAGCCGAACCCGCGACCGGATTCGGGATGTGGATCGTCCTCGAGCACAACATCGACGGACAGACCGTCTCCACGGTGTACGGGCACATGTTCCCCGACGGTGTCCTGGTCAAGCCAGGCGAACGTGTCACCGCCGGTCAGCACATCGCCGACGAAGGCAACAACGGCGACACCACCGGCGCGCACCTGCACTTCGAGTACCACACCGGGCCCTGGTCACCCGACAACGCGATCGACCCGCAGCCGTTCTACGCCGCCGCCGCCGAGCCCGGCAGCGGACAGACCGGCCAGAGCCCGCTCCCGTCTCCGTCTACGACCGCACCGACCTCGCCCGCCCCGAACGGCGGCACCGCGGAGATGGCGGCTCTCCCCGCCAATGTCGGCTCCGAAGAGCACTTTCAGGTCGACACGGTCCGCGTCGCCCGCGCTGTTCACGCGAAGTTCCCGCAGATCACCACCATCGGTGGGTGGCGGGCCGACGGTGGGGGATTCGACGACCACCCCTCCGGCCGGGCCGCGGACATCATGATCGACAACTGGTCCTCCGAGGAAGGCAAAGCGCTCGGCGACCAGGTCAAGGACTACCTGTGGGCGAACCGCGACTATCTCCAGATCGAATACATGATCTGGCGACAGGAATACATCCCCTCCCAAGGTGAACCGAACACCATGGAGGACAGGGGATCTCCCACCCAGAACCACTTCGACCACGTCCACGTCACCACCGTCGGCCACGGCGCACCGGCACCCGGCCAGACCTACGGGCCCGTCCCCGGCGGCGGCGGATCCGCACCGAAGGCGACCGGGAACTGCACCACCGCACCCGGTGCCGGTCTCGGTGATCACGCGAACCTCGCCGCCGGCCAGATCCCTCCCGAGTTCGAGCCGTGGCTCGCCCTCTCGGCCGCTCAGTGCCGCGAGCTCTCACCCGCGATCCTCGCCGCTCAGCTCAAACAGGAATCCGGCTTCACACCGGGCCTGACCAGTCCGGCCGGGGCCGAAGGGTATGCGCAATTCCTCCCCGGAACGTGGGCGTCGTTCGGTTTCCCCGTCGACGATCAGGGTGTGGTCACCGGAGCTGCGGGGGAGGGGGATCCCAACGACATCGGCGACGCCGTCATGGCGCAGGGCCGCTACAACTGCTCGGTCGCCGACACCCTGCGACCGGGCATCGAATCCGGGGCCATCACCGGCGATCCCGTCGAGCTGATGCTCGCCGGATACAACGCCGGCCCCGGAGCGGTCCAACAGTTCGGCGGCGTCCCGCCCTACTCGGAGACCCAGAACTACGTCACCACCATCACCGCCACCGCATCCGACTACGACCTGGCCCGATAGCCGCCACCGACCAATGCTCGACGGAAAGGCCCACTCATGAGCACCGCACCGACACGCACCAGCCACCACCTGACGTCCCACGACCGGCATCGAGCACTGACAGCCCTTGCTCTGACCTCGGTCATCGTATGGACGGTATGGGCTGTTCCCGTCGCCCGATTGATCCTGGAGTCGATGGTCACCACGATCGAGGACAGCGGCCGCGCCGCGGCGACCCGCGACGTTCTCGCGCATGGTTGGTGGGCCGTCATCGTCGTCACCGCGGCGATGACCATAGGCAGCGTCGTCGCTGTCGCCGACGCCTCTGCGCGAGCGCAGAACTGGACTGTCACTGCGCTCCGCAAAGCCATCCACTTGGCGGCGACCGCGCTCGTCATGTGGGCGATTTGGACGGTCAGCGTGATCGCCGCAGCAGGAGTCCCCACCGTCGGCTAGCGCTGCACACACCCACACATTTGTTGTCGGTGGCCACCAGGACACTGGCACCATCACAGACCAAGGAGCACAGACATGGCACAGATCCTCCACAGCCGCCGAGCGGACGCACCGATCGTCGACTGGCTCGAAGTCATCGCCAAAGCCGCTGCACTGGGCCAGATCTGCGACACCGATGCTGAATCAGCGAACGACTCCGACTCGCAGGAGACTACGAGATGAGCCGAAGAGCAGGCATCGTTCTCGCGTGTCTCGGCATCGTCGGTGTGGTCGCCATTGCCGCTGTGATCGTGTTCGTCTTCCGCGGCTCGGACACACCGCCACCACCGGGTACCGACGCCGGGATCGCCATCGACCCGTCCGCCACCGACCCCGTGGGTGTCGCGACGGCGGTGATGTCCGCTGTGTACACCTGGCAACCCGCAGTGCAGGATTCGCCCTGGGATGCCATGCACGGGCAACGCCAACATCTGACCGGATCGATGGCCACTGCCGCCGCCACACCACCCGATCCAGCGCCGCAACCGATCCCGGAATGGTCGGCGTGGGCACGCAGCGGCGACATCGTCACCGCCGTCGCCCGACCCGACACCAGCGTAAATCTCGACGGTGAGAGCCTCGACAAGGACGGCGACGCCAAGGCCACCGTGGCTGTCGTCATCGACCGCGTCGTCCAACACCGCAGCGGTGAGATCACCCCGTTCACCGGCTACACCGGAGCCGTCGACGTCGAACTCACCGACGACGGCTGGAAAGTCGCGAACTATCGCCTCGTCAGCGCAGGCCTATAGCCGACTCACCACCGGCAACACCCGCGCCGACCACACGCCGCACGCACCGCAGAGAAGAAGGATCTATCGTCATGGGAAAAGTAGGAATCCTCACCGAAAAACCCTCCGCAGCACGTAACTTCGCCGCAGCACTGGGCGGCATGAGTGGCACGTTCGCAGGCACGGAGTACGTCATCGTCCACGCTCGCGGCCACCTGCTGGAATTGAAAGACCCCTCCGCGATGGTGCCCGCGCCTCTCACCGACAAGTACAAGAGCTGGGAGCTCGAACATCTACCGTGGAACGCCGACGACTTCCGCTGGGAGCGAGAGATCCGGCGCCGGGTGTCCGGCGGCAAGCTGGTCACCGATCCGGACGCGAAAAGCCTGCTCCACGAACTCAGGACGACCCTCTCGGGCTGCGAGAGCATCTGCAATGCAGCCGATCTCGATCCCACCGGTGAAGGCTCACTCCTCGGCTGGGAGATCGTAGAGTACCTGGGCCTCGAGAACAAGAAACTCGAACGCATGGAGTTCCTCGACGAGACACCGGCATCGCTGCGTAAGGCCTTCACAGCCCGTCGCCCGGTCACCGCGATCGCCGCCGAAGGCGACTACCGCAAGGCCGACTTCCGGTCGAAGTGGGACATGCTCTCGATGCAGTTCACCAGACTCGCGACCAAGACCGCGGGCGCGACCACCGTGCTACGCAACGGCCGACTCAAGTCCGCAATGGTCGTAATCGTCGGTGACGGACTCGACGCCCACAACGGATACCTCAAGAAAGCGTTCTACGAGAACCGGTTTCGGGACGAGAACGGCGTGACGTACACCGACCCCGAGGTCGATCGATTCGAGAACGAGAACGATGTTCCCGGCGGCCTTCAGTCGTCACCGGTCGTCCACGACGGGACCACACGCAAGAAAACGGGACCGCCGAAACTGATGGACCTGGCCGGACTGTCGTCTCTGTTGTCGAAGAAAGGTTTCGGGGCGAAGAACGTTCTCGACACCTATCAGAAGATGTACGAGGCGCAGGTGGTGTCCTACCCGCGTACCGAGGACAAGTTCATCTCGATCGAGCAGTTCAACGAGCTGCTTCCATCGGTCGACGCGATCGCCGGTGTGGTGGGCGTGGATCCGGCGGCGCTGAGTCATCGCGGCCCACGTACGAGCCATATCAAGTCCGGTGGCGCGCACGGTGCCAACCGTCCGGGGCCCAACGTACCGCCGAGCCTCGCGGCAGTGGAGAAGGCCTACGGCGAGTTGGGTCGGGAGATCTACGAGCTCCTCGCGAAGAATTACCTAACGATGCTCGCCCCCGATTACGAGTACGACCAGCATCGCGGCCACGTCGAGAAGTATCCGAGGTTCGTCGGCTCGCTGAATGTGCCCGCAGTGCTCGGATGGAAAGGTGTGTTCGTCGTCGAGGAGGAGGACGGCCGCGAGCGCGACGAGCAACCCACTGGTGCGACGGCGTTGGGTACTGTCGCGGACCCGTTCGTCCACGAGGGCTTCCCGCCGCGGCCGCCGCATCCGACGATGGGATGGTTGATGAAACAGCTCGAGAAGCGGAGCGTAGGTACCGGCGCGACCCGGACGAGCACCTATGCCGAGGTCACGAACAACTCGGGCGGCAAGGCCTTGATGATCGAGAAGCGCGGCAAGATCACCCTCAGCGCGATCGGTGAACTCAACCATCGGATCCTGCCGGGCACGCACATCGGGGATCTGACGATCACCGAGCAGGTCTTCGAGCAGATGGCGCAGATCGAGGCCGGAACCGGCGAGGCAGCCGACCATCTGTCCCTCGTGGCGGACCTGGTGCGCCGCGACCTCGAGACGATGACGGCGAATGCGAGGACGTTGTCCGGCGAGCTCACGGCACGGATGGGCAAGGCCGGGGTGACCCGAGAAGCGGTGGAGATGATCGAGCTGCCACCGGAGCTGCATTTCACCCACGCAGGCACGGTCGTGACCCGCGCCAAGCGGGTCTTCGGTGGCCACCGGTTCACCGACTCCGAAGTGGCGAAACTGCTGGCCGGTGAGGTCATCGAGATCGTCGCGACGAGTGCGAAGTCGGGAAAGACGTTCACCTGCAAGGGAAAGCTCGAACCAGGCGTAAGGGAGAAAGACGGCAAGCAGTACCCACACGTGAGCTTCAACCCGCAGTTCGCAGAGCGTGCACCTAGGACCGATCTGGTCAGCGGGGTGTGGAAGGGCAAGTCGGTCACGTTCAAAGGCCGCGGATGGGGTGCCAACGACCACTGGCCGGGTAAGGACTTCACCGAGCAGGAACTCGAGAAGCTGCTGGCCGGGGAGACCATCGAATTCGACGCCTCAAGCAAGACAGGTAAGACGTACCGGGCCAAGGGCGCACTGGCCGCAGGTACCTACCAGGGCAGCAAGACATTTGGATTCAAGCTGAAGTTCGAGGACCGCAAATCCACCGCAGGCACCAATAAACGCACCGTGCGTCGGTAAACGGGCGCGCCGCAGGACAGCAGCGGTGTCGCACGCCTCACCCATCGGGAAACGAGTTCGAGCGGCGGGTTCAGAAGAAGGTCAGCTGTGCCTCGTCGACGCGGACACGTCCTGGCTTCGTCCGGCGGGGTCGGACCGGGGGAGCGTGCCGAGTCGGCACCGCCGGTGCGGAACCTTCGGCGATGCCGAGTCCGGCGCACGCGCGACGCGCCAGTTCCTCTCGTACACGCGACCGTTCGGCCACGCGCGCACGTCCGATCGCTGTGTCTCGGGCACTCCACTCCAACTCCCACGCCGCCGATCCCGGAGGCGGCGCGCCCACAGCCCGATCGGTCACCCGATCGAGGAGTTGATCGATCCTGTCGATCAGAACCTCGGCAAGCTCATCGAGCACGTGATCGGGCACCGCAGCCACGCCGACGTTCTCGCTCATACGGGGCAATCTAGCGTTTCTCCGGACAGATCGGGGTCAGAGACGACCCCGATGCGATCGATACTGTGCACCCATCTTCCGTTCCCCGGTTCCGTCAACAGTCGTGTCCGACCCTGCGCACACACCGTCTCTCCATCGAACACCTTTCCACCACAACGATAGTGTTGGCCGATGCCTCGATCCATCGACCTACCTGAGACTCTGTACCACTACACGGACTCCGCTGGCCTGCTCGGCATTTTGGGCAATCCTGTCGAGTTCGACGGCGCACCTCGGAACGCACGGTACGGATCATTATGGGCAACGGACGCACGGTATCTCAACGATACGAAAGAGCTTCGGTTCGGCACGAAGCTTTTGGCTTCGGAGCTAGAGGAGCAGGCGCGCGACACGGCACGAACACCCGCTGTGGCCGAGCGTCTGCTCGAACTCGCCCGGACCGTACGCGCCGGCACATTCGAGATGACCTGGCACAAAGACGCCCACCCGGCTACACCGTTCGTCACCTGCTTTTCCAGCGCATCCAAGGGTGACCTGCTCAGCCAATGGCGCGGGTACGGAGACGGCGGTGGAGGGTTCGCACTCGGGTTCGCGCGCTCCACACTGACCAAGTTCTACGAGGTGAACACAAAGCTCCACGACCACGGGGACCCTTTCGGCCTGTTTGCCAACCAACTCTTGGGCGGACCTGACCAGGTCAAGTACGGACGGCGTGAGGCACGGCATCTCATGATGGAGACCGCCTCGGAGATGGCTGCGGATCTCGAAGCAGTCGAGAGAGGCCAAAAGACATTGTCGTGGCCGGATGTGTTCTACCTAGGCAGTATTGAGCAACTGGCAAAGGTCAAGCACAAGGCCTTCGCCGAAGAATCTGAGTGGCGACTCATCACCAAGGACCACGGGATGGAGCATCCAGAATTTCGGCCGGGGAAACTAGGGGTGGTTCCTTACGTGAAGCTGTTCTTTCAGCTGTCCGATGATGCGGGGCCAGCCATATCCGACATCGTCGTCGGTCCCGGACCGGAGCAGAGCTTGCGTGTGGATGCCGTAAAGCGTCTGTTGGACAAGATCGGCTCCTCAGGCACACGCGTGAGACGGTCGAAAGCCCCCTTCAGGGGCTGAGATCAACACGTCGCCTCCGAATAGAGTTCAGTGAGCGGCGTTGAACGCCTCTTCGATGTGGGCCGGGATGCGGCCGCGGTCGCTGATCGGGTGCCCCTCGTCGGCCGCCCACTGCCGAATCGCGCGTGTCTGCGCCGGATCACGCAAGGCCGGTGTCCCGGGCTTAGCGGGCGTCGACGCGCCGGCGGGGGAGGGCTTACGCTTGCGGCCACCGACCCGTGTCGCGTGCTCGATGTAGTAGTCGAGCTTTCTGTGAAACTCGGTGGCGTTCTTCGCTTTCAGGTCGATCACGTACTCGACACCGTTGACCGCGAATTCGATTGTCTCGCCGGATTCGTCGCCGATGACCGACCCGTCGATATCGTCCATCAATTGGGTTGTCACTCGTTTGGCCACAGCCACAAAACCTTTCGATCACACAATGTCACGAATTCGATAATATCCAGCCTAGCCACAAACGAGCTGCCGCGCTGCAACCCCCTGTCACCGTCGGAAGGGGCGCGCCTCGATCCCCGTTCGGTTCTAGAAACACGCATTGAGCAGTCGATGCGAGCAACGATAGAATCGTCCACTCCGATGTAGCTCGTACACGTGCGACTCACAGGAAAGGATCCGAATGTCCGAACCCGCGACACCATCGACGGACAACGACCGGCTCGTGGAGGAGCTACAGAGGATCACGGACGAATACGTTCATGACCCGAGAGACGATTGGTACACCGAGAACGACCTCGTGGAGATGGGATACCGCCGCGAGGCCCTGGTCGATCTTTTCGGAAAGCCGATTCCGGGACACGACGGGTTGATCGGATGGACCGTCTCATCGGTATCGAAGATCGAGCAGACTCAGTTGGCCCCTGCCTACGAGTTGCTCGAGGCGGCTTTTGGCGCGTTCAACGACGCGGCCGGCACCATGACCGCGCGCGTGATGTACAGCTCGTTCGATTCCTGACGTCCCAGAGAATCCGCTGCATGTCGGGCGGTAGGCCCACATCGCGCCAGTAATTTCGCACGAGCGGGTATGATCGAAATTATCTGCCGGACAACGATTCTCGGCTCCGACCTGACATAATCTATATTATCGGCAATGATTTTCAGTGTCATTTAGACTCGCGTCCTGCCTACTCGACGATCCGCACTCATTCGATCGGCGACGGCCCCGCAATCCATCGATGACTGCGGGGTGCATCTCGGCCTTACAGTCGGGCCCGCTGGCTAGGGGCGCTTGGGCAAGTATGCAATCGGACCGCCTGACCGCGCCGTAGATCGACTTTCGAGAAAGATTCGCACTGTTTCCTGCTCTGCCAGAGACAGGTTCGGGGCGATGTAGTCGAGCTCAGGTGACCCCAGTTGGCGGACACGGCCGGCCAACTCTGCCTTGTACGCGTGACGCACCTCGACGAATTCGCGGCTGCCACCGGCCTTCTTCGGTCTCACGACGCGATCCGGGCCACCGTCAGCACCGAGAATTTTCAGAACCGTCACGGGAAACCCTGCGAGAGTGACCGGCAACAGCTCTGCTTCGCACACCGTGTCAGGATCACTTCTCCACCACATTCGATCCGCTTCTACGACGTCGATGTCGCTCAGTTGAGCGGAATCTCCGACGAATGCGCGGCGTCTCCCCGAAGGATCAGAACGCTCGTCGACGGGCGCAGGGCGAGCTGCGGCCTGACGGAGAACTGGCTGATTGCCATCGGTCGCGAGGATCGGCCTACCAGCGAGCCGCATGATGCGACTAATCTCGAGGTCGGGCAAATATCCCGAGTCCAGGAGCAGACTGATGCCGCGCTGGTTCATCTGAAGCAGGTCGGCCGCTTTGGGCTTTGACAACTCCCCGGACGGCTGGCCCGGGGACGCAACTGTAAACACGTTTGGTCGCAACGAAATACACCTCTAATACACATGGCGGTCGCTCACCGCGCGGAGAGGACGGCCGCACCGGCGCCGGCGGCCATCAACCTGAGTGTACTGCACGATAAACTGTCAATACACGTCAGAGGTTCCAACGGACGTTCAACTCAGGCGTTGGGTTTGAGTTTGTAATCGGTTGTGTAGACCCCCGGTCGACCGTGCCCTCCGGGGCGTGTCGCTACCTCGGGATCGACCGCAGCGGCGAGGTTCAGGGCCAGAAGCTGCGCGAGGAGATCTTCATCAGGGTTGAAGCCGTATGCGGTGACCACGGCAGAATCGAGCTCCATGTGCAGATCTCGTAGCTTCGACTTGCCGGGAGTGCGCAAGGCGTCGTACTGGTCTCCCAGCGTGATCCCCTCGGCCAGCCGTTCAGCCCGGTACAGGGTGATCTTGGCCATGATGCTGGCAACGCGCGCTACATCGAGGTCGTTAGGCAGGGTAGGCCAAGGAAAAGAGTCCCACACCGTGGTCGACGTATAACGCGGCCGTGATTCCAATTTCGAACAACGCTCGTCCAACCATGCTCGGTGCAGGGCAGACGACACCACGCCCAGCGAGTAGTCGTCGTCCAACGCGATGACCGTCATCGAATCGTCCGGGCGAATGCTCGTGTCGATGAACTGGAACACCGACATTCGCTTTTCGGTTGCTACTCGTGACGTGCCGATATATCTGGTCAGCGACTGGATCTGGTCGAGCATGTCGGAGCGCCGGTAGGCGTGTTGCCACCACGTGTTCAGGAACTTCTTGTTGTGCCAATTGACGCGCGCCGCGGAATTACGTTTGAGCACCGTAGCGTTCGCAGCAGCTTCCTTGTCGGCCGCCTTTTGCCGGTCCGGGAGGACCATTCGCTGCAATCGCGCTAGAGCCTTGGGTGCTTGACGTTTGACCTGGACTGCGTCGGTGTGGGGTAGATCGATCAGAAATGCCGTCGGTGCCAGCGAATGGAGTAGCCCGTCACCACCGATCGTGGGGTGGATGAACTGCAACGACCCTTGATCCATCTCGGCAGCTTCATCGGGACCCAGACGAAACGCACCGATCGCCCCTGATGTCTGTCCCTGGAAGATGAGTTTTGGTTTCTTGTTCACCAGCAGCGATTGGGCCTTTCCGACATCGGTTGACGGTCTCAACGATGCCGGAATCGCTGTCAGTGGCAGGCGCAAATTTCCGTTGTCGAGCCACAGCATTTTCGACTCCGGCGCGTGATCGGATCCCTTCATCCAGTTGACGATCGATACAGTGACCGCTGCATCGCCCGACCAGGACTTCGACGAGACTGCATCGAATATCACCCCGTCGTGATCAACGATGTAGTCCAAGGATGCTTTCCTGGAAGACCCATCTCGAATAGCCTGCGTCGCAACGAATCCTGCCCTGCCTCCGTCAGGAAGTGCCCGGTGAGCAAGTGGGAACCAGTATGTGACGAAGTCCGATACCCCGGGGGACGGGTATTTTTCGTCCAGGCGGGCCACGTAGTCCGCGCCCAGATCTCTCGTCATCTTCCGCCGTCCGTTGTAGGGCGGGTTTCCGATGATCACGTCGGCCGTCGGCCAGGGCGTGAACAGGGCATCGCCCCATGTGATGACCTTGTCCAGGTTGTCCAGCGGCAGCGCCGAATCGGCGCTTTCGTCGAGCTCGTCGGCCGAGAGCTTCTTGGCCATCATCATCGTGACCTTGGCGACTTCGACTGCGAACTGGTTGTTGTCCATGCCGAGGAAGTGGTCCGGCGTCACGTAGGAAAAGACGTATTGGGTTTTGTCCTTGGTTTTGCGTCGTTGGTCTATTCGCGCCACTACCTCTGCTTCCAGACGCCGCATCTCTCGGTAGGCGACGTAGAGGAAGTTCCCCGATCCACACGCGGGGTCCAGGACCCGATACTTGCCCATATCGAATCGGATCTGCTCCAGCTCGGCCATGGACTTGGCAGCTTCGATCCTCGCCATCCACGGGTCGACGATGCACGGAGTCACGACATGGGCGATGTCGGCCTGCGACGTGAAGTGCGCCCCGTAAGCGTGACGTTCGCCTTTGGCCATGGACGTCTCGAACAGGGTGCCGAAGATTTCCGGTCGTACTTCTGCCCAGTCGGTATAGGCGGCGGACCTCATCGCTACCAGTTCGTCGTCGGTCATTTCGATCGGAACTATCTTCTCGAAGAGTCCGCCGTTGAAGTAGGGCGTGCCCTTGAACGCTCCTCCGCCGGTGCGTCCGGGGCTGTTCATCTCGCGGAACAGGGACCCCAGCAGGTCGTAAGCGTCTCCGCCCGTCGCGGCGTCGGTGACGGTGCGAGTGAAGAACTTATCCGGCAACAGGCCGATGTCCTCGGCGAACATTGCCACTACCGACTGGAGGACGAAGTGTTGAGCGTCGATTCTGGAGACTCCGCGGTCTTTCATCGACCGGAACACCCCGGACACCTTGGCCGCTGCCTCGCGTGTGACCTCGACGAGGTCATTGAGAAACATCGGTTCTTCAGGCTCGGGCAGCAGAAATGCCAGTGCCTCGTGTCGTTGCGGAAGGTCATCGAGCCGGACCGAATCGACGGGCGCTTCCATCTGCTGGTCGAAGTCGTATATCCAGAACTCGTCGAAGTTGCACAACACCACATAGCGCGGTCTGTTCGGTACTGCCTCCATCCAGTACCGGAATGCCTGCCGGAAGTGCAGAGACAGGTCTGTGCCCGCCTTTTTCATCTCGATGATGCACCGCGGCTTCCAGATCAGATCGGCGAACGAGGTTCCGCGCTCGCCGATCTTGCGGATCCGTCCCTCCAGTGTTGCGCCGGCCTCTCGAACACCGCCATGGCCGAACGCTTGAAACAGTCTGTCGAGGAAGACCTGCGACTCCCCCTTCTCATCGCCTGACAAGTGGGTGTGGCGGTACTCAACGAACGTTTTGAGAGCTTCCTTATCCGACGGCACTCTCGAAGCGTAGAGGCTCTGTTCGACGGCTGACCGTCTTTGGCCGCTGCACCATGATGGGGCGCGCCAGCTCGGCGCTGGCCCGTCAAGCCATACCGGCGATACCGCCATTGGGCGAGCTGACGGCTATAACGACTTCGAGTCCCCGTTTCGAGCGGTTCCCCAACTCAGCCATAGGCCGAACCAATGGGACACTTCTCCTGTGATCCCAGACGACTTTTTCACCGTGGTTTCATCGTCAGGCACTTCGTCGTTTGACGATCCGTGGGGCGCAGGGTCCGCCAAACGTAGGTTCGACATGGCGATGATGAACGAACTGCGTCGCGGTCCTGTCCCAGGGAAGACCGATTTGGAGGTCACAATCGCTCTGTCGGAGCTGATCGACAGTGAATTGACCGCCTATGGCACTGGAGGAGGCGAAGAACTAGACGACAAGCAAATAGCAGCTGCCCTCTCTGCGCTGCGCGCGGCCTGTGCTCGGTTGGGAGTCGAGTTCGAGCCTCCGTTCCGAAACTTCGCAACCTTTCGGACATATTGGAACAAGAACGACGGATATGGGTCATGGCAAGCCAGGCGTGAGATGGTCTCAGCGCTGATGGATCCAATCCTCACAACCTTGATCGCGATGGAGGACAAGACCTTCGATGCTCTTGCTGAGCCCGCTTCACCACATTCGGCGACAGGATGGCCGGCCGTGGACGAAGAAGTCAGGGAACTCCGCAGGCGCTTTCAGACGGCCTCGACACCGCAGGACTACCGTGCGCTAGGAACCAACTGCGTAGGCGTGCTGGAAGCGCTGTCTAGGACGGTATACCGCGCAGAAGTGCACCTACGCGATGGGGAAACGGAGCCGCCCGTCGACAAGACCAACATGAGAATCGAACGCTATATCGAGGACACTTTGCCGGGGCCGACCAACGAAGATATACGTGGACTGACCAAAAAAGCTGCGGCGCTAGCGCATCGCGTAAAGCATTCTTCAACGGCCACCAGACGCGACGCGGGTATCAGCGCCGACACTGTGATTCTGCTGGCAAATATTATTCGGAGGCTCGACCAAGATGAGTAATCATCCCCCGAATCATGCGCACCACCTGCGACGGCACCAGTTCGCTGCGTAGTGCCGGACAAACTAGCGGGTGCTCCATGCAGGACTTCCCTTGCGCTCAGCAGAGGTGCGCCAGGGTGACGATGATCGCGTAGCAACCACCGTCACTCCAGCTAACGGAACTGCGCTTGTACAAGCAATCCTAGAGCTCTATTTGGCACAAATAGCCACGCGAATCATGAGGAAAGCCTGCGAGCACTCTTCAATCAACGGCATGAATCCGCGAATAAGCGGGACGGTGGCTACCAGGGCTTGCAACAGCACTAGGGGACGCCATCTATGGCAACGGGCGGCACCACTGAGGGCTTAAATAATACGCAGTCGTTCCGGCTGACTACGTGACGTGTCCTGAATCCAGATTCCACCACCAGCATCTTGAGCTGCGAAAGTCATCTCGATTAGCTGCAGAGCCTTGTTGATGACCTCAGTTTTGGTGTACCCGCTCAAATCCGAAGCCCTGGACAGGGCTTCGTTCGATTTTCCGATCAGGTTCACAGTCAATCGCGCGTTCTTAGGTGTCGTGCGTTCCTGCGGCTCCCCGTCGTTGTCCTGCGACGTGACGGGCCCGTGATCAATGGCGGCAGGTTGGCGTGTCATCAGTTTTCTACCTTCAAATCTGGGTGTTTGGAGCTTCTGGGTGTTTGGAGCTAGAGGATCAGCTTCGACGATTTACCTCATCGGTGATGCGCGAGCCGACTCGTTGCGATGCCGTCCTCCCGGTGCCGGGAGGACGAGACCACTGTGCCGAGCGGTATGCACCGGCACATCGATCACCGGCCTCGCATGAACGAAGCGTGTACGACGACGGCAAAAGATGCTCCAAGCCATCACGACCTCCTCTGCTCGCATCCGGGCGACTCTCGAACCATCGGGGGCGGCAACTCCCGATGACATCAGTGCGGTTGCGTGTCGCCAATAGTACGCCTGATATGTGCACCTTGCGACGCTGGATGTGTTCCATCTGCGCACTGACTCCATTGAAGATACATGCAGCAGGTGCGCCCTCGCAATAGGTATTTAAGTATTTCTCGCATATCTGGTGATCCTTGGATGCGCACGATACGCATACGAACTGCGTGCACACAGGACGCTGATCAGGTAAAGTGGGCCTTCTGCGAGTACCGCCGGATTGCACATTGCACTACGGCGTTTAGGTCAACGGAGAGGGCCATCTATGTCTGATTACGAGAACGAAGACGAGTTCGAGATCATCGACCTCACGAGTGAGGCGCCGCTCGACCCCGACGAGGTAGTGAATCTGCCCGATGAAGGGGACGGAGAAGAGCATTCCGAGCTCGAGGTCCAACGCATCGGAGCGGACCTTACGAAGGGGCGCGTGAAGATCGGGACCGTAGGCAAATCCAGACTGATCACCTTCATGTGGGTGGTCGTATCGACGCTCGGCATCTTCGCTGTGGTGACGGGCATTGTCACGGCGGCGCTATCGGCCGGGTGGGGTGTACTCATCGGCGGAGCTGCGGCCCTCGCTATTGGAGCTGGCGGCTGGCGCTACGTCAGCAAAGACCACAAGGACTGATGCCCGGCCGGTCCCATGGTCCGGCTGTGGGATCGGCGCTTCTGACTCCTGTGAACCGGAAATCCGGTCGGCGCACCTCGTCGTTCTGCGTACGCTCTTGCCCATGCCGAGTGAGGAAGTCGACCCGCGCGAGAACCCGGAGTACGTCACCTTGTCGTCGGCAGCGAAAGAGTGTGGGGTCCGGGTGCAGGTTCTGCAGGAACTCGTTGCTGCGCGCGCACTGGTCGACGGAGTCGTCAGATCCCGACGTGGACACATCTACATGCACATTGCTCACACTCCGAGCTGGACGCAGGTCGAGCAGCTGATTCTCAAGCTCTACACCGACCAGCTCGGAGTCGTCGATCGAAGGGTGCGCACCCTCGAGACGGAGGTCGAAGCTATTCGTTTCGACGTCAACGAGGCGCAGCAAGATCTGGATGGCCCGCTCGGGGACGACCTTCGCGGCGCATCGCTTTTCCATTCGTACGACCGCGAAAACGCGAAGACGCTGCACGGGGCGTTCACCAAGCTTCAGACCGATGTCATGAAGCTCGAAACCCTCAAACGGCATCTCACCGAAGTGCGCGGGGTCTATTGACAGTTGCAGGCAGAGCGCGAACGCTCGCGCCAGGTTCGGCACGTACGTTATGGTGAGAGAGTTCGACCGTCGATGAGGGTCACGGTCGAGCGTCCATCCAGCAACAGCGCTGCACCGCACCTCTTTCGAGTGTCGGTGCGATTGTGCTGTGGGCTGGCCGACGCTCCCAGTGAAGGCCCTCCATGTCGATTCCTCACTCGCTCCCCACGATCACATCTGAAGCCCCGTCCCATGCCGACGGTGGTGACCGTCGGTGACCGCTCGCACCGTCTCGACCGCCGAGCTGCAGCGCCGTTCACAGATCGCTGCCGCCGCCTACGAACGTGGTCGCCGCGCCACCCTGGCTGCCGCTCGCCGCCGCAGCCTGCCCGATCGGGCGCACGTGCGCCGCGAGGAGATCCGCAGTCGCTCCCACTCGTACGAACCGCGCAGTGACAGTCGCGCGTTCGGTCTGCTCGACACCGACGTGTCGTTGGTGCGGGCGGCAGCGTATCTCGCCGCGTCCGGTGTCGCGCACGAGCTGATCACCGCACAGACCTTCACCGATCCCGTTCAGCAGGAGTGGGCCGAGGCCACCGTCAATCGGACGGCTGCGCACGAGGATGCGTGGCGGGAACGGTTGGTCGACAACGGTATCGACGACGCGGTGCTCCGCCCTGGTCTGTCGATGGATGCTCTGGAATTACCCGCCGAGCTCGACGGCCTCGACTTCGACGACATTGCCGAACACACCCTCGACGTGTCCTCCACCTCTGCCGACGTCGAACCCCTGAGGCTGGTCGACCTGCTGCGCGAGACACCGCGCCAGGAACAGTCGTCTGGTTCGGTCGTCGACATCACCGACCGGGTCGCCCAGGTCATCGAGCTCGACCGCGGCGTCGACGCGGCTGTCGAGGGTGGTGTGGACGCATGGTGACCAAAAGGCCGACCGCCAAGGGTGCCGGCACGCAGTCGTCGATGTTCCCGCTGATTGCGATCTCTGTGGTGATCGTGCTGATCGCCCTCGGATACGGATCGCTCTGGCTCGGGCACGCGTTCACCGACACCGGTGAGTCGATCCCCGGGAACCCGTTTCAGGCGCTGTTCTCCGTCGCCGGCGGGACGCTGACGTGGCCGACGGTGTCGACAGTGATCTTCGTGATGACGGTGATCATTGGCTCCGGTCTGGCCGGCGTCGGTGCGGCCGCTCGGGTGTCACGCGGCGGGAAGAACGATGTCGATGCCAAGGCCCGTCTGATGGGGTCGACGTCGAAGCTGACCGGGGTGACGGGCAAACAGGCCCGTGATCGTGCGAAGTCGCTGCGCTCGGATCTGGCCGACCGCGACACCCTCGACGACGCCGACATCGGGGTCATCGTCGGCCGCACGGTCCAAGGCAACCAGAAGGTGTACATGTCGTGGGAGGACATGATGTTCGCCCTGGCTGGACCTCGTATGGGTAAGACGGCCGCGATGGCGATCGACGCCTTGTGCACCGCGCCGGGAGCGGCGTTGTTCACCTCGAACAAGCGCGATGGCCATGACCTCACCCGTGGTGTCCGCGCGGTTCTCGGCAGGGTGTGGCGGTACGACCTGCAGGGGATCGCAGACGGGCCACGTACCGGCGGTGACGGGTTCTGGTGGAATCCACTGCGCGGGATCACCACCATCGTCGCGGCCCGCAAGCTCGCCTCCTACTTCGCTGCCGCGTCGAAGGACGATTCGGCCCGCGTCGATGCGTACTTCGACGGCGGCGCACAGGAATTGCTCGCACAGATGATGCTGGCGGCTGCGTGTGCGGGCGGCGATCTGCTGCACGTCTACGGCTGGCTCTCCGCCGAGGACAACGAACTCCCCCAGATGCTCCTCGAGGAACACAACCATCAGATCGTCGCGATGAGGCTGCAATCGGTGCGCGGCCTCAACCCGCGTCAGCGAGACGGCCTCTACGACATGGCCCGCCGGTTCATCGGCCTGCTCGAGGAGCAGACCTACGCGATGAGCGTGCTCCCACCCGAGCGCGTGGACGTCTCACTCGGCGCGGTCCTCGACACCGACATCGGCAGGGGCGTGCGCTACCCGCATTCGATGCGCGAGTTCGTGGTCGAGGAGTTCGTGACCAGCACCGACACGCTGTACGCCTTGTCGAAGGAAGGGCCGGACTCGTCGTCGGCGCTGACCACGGCGTTGATCGGGTCGATCATCGACGCCGCTCAGCGCACCGCTCGCCGCAGCCCGCGCGGGCGGATGCCGGTACCGATGCTGTGCATCCTCGACGAGGCCGCGAACGTCTGCCGACTTCCCGAGCTTCCGGCGTGGTACTCCCACCTCGGCTCGCAGGGGATCTGCCTGATGACGATTGTGCAGAACCTCTCCCAGGCCCAGAAGGTGTGGGGCCAGGACGGGGTCAAGCAACTCCAGGATGCCGCGAATTTCCTCTGGTACGGCGGCGGAATCAAGGACAAGACCACCCTGTCGGACCTATCCGCGCTCGTCGGTGATCACGACGTCGAACGCTGGTCGGCCTCACGGAGCGGCGGCATGTTCGATAGCGGCTCGACCTCGAAGTCGCAGTCCTGGTCGAAGGAACCGATTATGACCGTCGACGACCTTGCCGCGATCCCGAAAACCCGAGCCTTGGTGCAGATTTCGGGAAACCGGCCGGTGCTGATGAAGAAGTTGTACTGGTCCGACGGCCCGAACGCCGACGCCATCACCGCCTCTGCCGAGCGATACGGAATCCCCGAGAAGACGCAGATCCTGCTCGACGAGAACGCAGTCGACCTCGACGAGGTCACCGAGATCGACGAGGAGCCGTTCCTGTGACCGCATTCGACGACTTCGACCCGGCGGAGCCTGTGACCGCATTCGACGACTTCGACCCGGCGGAGGGCGATCCGGCGGAGGGCGGCCCGGACGAGGAGCCGTCGGCACCGGAGCGGCAGTACGAGTCGATGTTCGACTGGTTCGACACCTGGTTCGCGACTCTGATCACCCGCAAGCTCAGCGGCACCGCCGGTAAGAGCGGCCGGGTGTTCTGTCCCGAGTGGTGGCGACACGACGAAGTGGTGCGACGCCTGCGTGATCTGTGGCTGGCGTGGGAGGGCGCGGAAGCGAGCGAAAATCTCGGGGCTCCGAGTGCCTGGTGGATCCACGACGCCGACCCGATGCTGCGCGTACTGCTCGATCCGGACGGTGGCCCGATGTATCTGTGCAGCAGAGACAAGCACGTCACGACCCCGCCGCTACGACGAACGTTGACTCTGCCCCCAGCGGGCTGGTTCGACGGGCTCGACTGACGCTCCACCCGGATCGTCAACATATCTTGACGATCCGGGTGGAGCCTGACACAACTACCGATTCGATCGACCGAAGGGACCTGGTGGGTCCGGCTAGACCCACCAGGTCCGATGTGGCCGGGGATTGCGCCTCCGGCCGACGACGACGTTAACGATCCCTGCCCGGTCCCGGGCAGTGCGGGTCGCACAGACGTCTCGCCCGACTTCAGGAGCGCACACCGTGGCCAAAGATTCCGACGATTTCCAACTCGATTTGTTCGCCGAGACAGAGGACAGTGACACCCATGATCGACCCGATAACGCAGGAGATAATGAAGCTCTACTTGGAGCACCAGGGGCTGCCGCAGGAGCTGAGCCCGACCGATCAGCAGGCGTTCCTCGAGACCGAGAGCGAGCGGATCGCGGAGCGGATCGACAACATGAAGATCGTCATGGAACAGCAAGTGCTGCAACGCTACATGCGCGACAACGGCCAGCCGCCCCCGTACATGGAGAAGGTCGGGATGATCAACCAGGCGTGGGCACAGGCGACGGACTTCGTGATCAACGAGGAGATCTACGGCCAGCTCCCGCCGGAGATGGAGGCATACCCACCGGACCAGGAGAGCCCGGAAGCCGAAGCGGAACGGGACCAGGCGCGGATTCAGGTCCACAAGAGCGATCCGGAGCGCTGGCGCAACCCGCTCAACTGCGCGGACCCGGACAAGGAAGCGGACCGGCTGACGGACCAACTGTGGAAGGGCCGACCGGTCCAGTTCCTCTACTACGCAGCGCATCTGATAGCGGCGAGGATCGAGGACAACGAGCCCTACCCGACATCGCAGAGCGACCCGCTGTATCCATCGTTCACCAGCCAGCTCGACGAGAGAGTGGCCGAGCACGCGGCAACCGGAAAGTAACCCGCCGCAGCGAATCCGACGCCCAACTGGATCTGTTCTCGTTCGACGCCGACGGTGCCGCACCGATCGACCCGGACGCCACCGAGATCGGCGGCACACCGCTACCGACACCGGTCGATCCCGAGATCCTCGCCGACGACGCCGCATCCCGGCAGACACACGAGCTCCAGCCCGCACCGGACATCGCCGTCGACGCTTCGGCACCGACGCCGGCTCCGTCGCCGACAGAGCTGGTGCGCGATGCCTACGGCCGGCTCGCGCGTGAAGACGAGGCGTATGTGCGGCTGGCGCGGATCCGCGCCAGCCTCGACGGGACGCTGACCGCCGACCAGGTCACCGACGCGCTGATGGAGCTGCGGCGTGCGGGCGATGTGTCGTTGATTCCGGAAGAGAATCAGAAGACCATCGGGCCCGACGATCACGCCGCGGCGGTGAGCTACGGCAACCAGAGTCGGCACCTGATCGCCGTCGACGGCCGCCGCGTCGACCAACTCCTCCCCGCGCAGAGCACTCCCCCGCCCAGCGTCGAGACCGACTCCCCCACAGCACAACCGGTGCCGGAGACGACTGCGTCGGTATCCGAGACTGTCTCCGTCTCCCCTGAAATCGCAGTCCCGGACACCACCGAAGGGATGGTGGTCGACACTCAGACGGTCGCCGAGCGACTGTGGAATGTCGAGCCCGTGAACTTCCGGCCCGGCACCGAGATACTGGTGCCGTCCGGAGCGAAAGCCCGTGTGGCAGCGAACATCGAAGCCCTACGGGTGCTGGCGGCTGTGACCGCGCAGGATCGGTACGCCACCGCCGACGAGCAGGCAGTGCTGGCCCGGTGGTCGAGTTGGGGTGCAACCCCGCAGGTCTTCGACCCGCGCCGCGACGATTGGAGCACCGAACGCGAGCAGATCCGGTCCCTGCTCGACGACACCGCATGGGCGCAGGCGCAACGCACCATCCTCAACGCTCACTACACCGACCCGGCGATCGCCGCGGCGATGTGGAAGGCAACGATCCGGGCCGGGTTCACCGGCGGCCGAGTCCTCGAACCCGGTTGCGGGTCGGGAACATTCATCGCCCACGCCCCCAGCTCGGCGCAGATGGTCGGAGTGGAGCTCGACGCCACCACTGCCGCGATCGCCGCGGCATTGAATCCGTCGGCGCAAATCCGCGCCGAAGGATTCGAGAAGACCACCGCACCGGCGAGCTCGTTCACCGCGGCGATCGGCAACGTTCCGTTCGGGGACTATCGGCTCTACGACCCGGTCCACAACCAGGCCAAGCACTCGATCCACAACCATTTCATCGTCAAATCGTTGGCGATGACCGCACCCGGCGGGTACGTCACCGTCCTGACCTCCCGCTACACCCTCGACGCGCAGAACCAGCGGGCCCGCCGCGACATCGCCGCCCTCGGCGACCTCGTCGGGGCAGTGAGGTTGCCGTCCAACGCGTTTCGGCGGGTCGCCGGGACGGAGGTCGTCACCGACATTCTCGTGTTGCGTCGCCGCGCCGACGGGGTGAAGCCTGCGCCGCTGACCGAGCGGTTCCTGCAGCTCGAGAACGCCACTGCACTCGATGATGCCGGCGAGGACAAGGGTGTGCCGATCAACGCCGTCTACACCGATCACCCGGAATGGGTGCTCGGTGAGCTACGGGTTGGGCACGGGATGTACGGGAACCAGACTCTGTCCGTCGACGCGACCGACAGCGACGTCGACCTCGCTTCCCTGGTCGAGGATCGGCTCACCGCGATCGTCGATGTCGCGAAAGCCGACGGGCTCGGGCTCACCGCGTCGTGGCGCGACACCCTCGGCCCGACCCGGGAAGACTTCGAACGCGGACTGCTCGCGATCGGGAACGGCCCGGCCCAGGACGAGCTCGCGGTGGGAACGCTGCGGCACGACGCGCAGATGGAGACCATCGAACGCTGGAACTCCCGCGACTGGGAGGCGGTGAACACCCGGGGAGCCAAGCAGGTCGCCGAATGGGGCGAGCTACTCGCGCTCCGCGACACCACCCACGCCCTCATCGACGCCCAACGCGGCCCCACCGACCCCAGCCAGCGGCAAGCCTTGCGGGAGATCCTCGGTGAGCAATACGACGCCTACGTTGCCCGCTACGGCCCGATCAACCGGTTCAAGATGTCGATACCCAAGGACCTCACCGAATCGCAGCACGACGCCGCTCTGGCGAAGCTGATCGACACCTGGCGCAAGGACGAAGGAGTTGCCGGAGATCCGTATGCCGGGGAGATCCCCGAAGACGTCTACGCCCGCCTCTCCGACGATGCCTGGATCAACCCGCGACAGCCCACCAAGCTGCAGAGCCACCTCGGCCGAGCTATCCGCACCGACCCGACGTTCGCCGCGGTACTCTCCCTCGAGCACTTCGACGAGGAGACCATGACCGCCCGCAAGGCGGCGATCTTCCACACCGACGTCCTGCACTCGCGTGAGCTGCGCAACCACGCCGAGACGGTCGACGAGGCGATGGCCATCAGCCTCGACGAGCAAGCCCGCCTCGACGTCGGGCGGATCGCCGAACTGCTCGGCACCACCGTCGAGCAGGCCGAGACCCAGATGGAAGGACGCGCTTTCCGCACGCTGACCGACCCCACCCGGTGGGTGTCCTCGTCGACGTATCTGTCGGGCAACGTCCGCACCAAACTCGCCGACGCCGAAGAAATCGCCGCCCTCGATCCCCGCTACCAAGCCAACGTCGACGCCCTGACCGCGGTCATCCCGCCGCGCAAAACCGATGTCGATGTCGCTCTCGGCGCGCCGTGGGTGCCGATCGAGACCTACACACAGTTCGTCCGCGAGACCTTCGAAGTACCGGCCGACGTTCCGGTCACCATCGAGCGGGCATCGGGGCGCTGGTCGGTGTCGGTGGAGGCCTACCCCGGTGTGGGCGAACAGCACCTCAAGTGGGGCCTGGTGCCCAAACGGGGATCGTGGTCGACGAAGTACAACTTCGAGCACCGGCCCGCCGAAGACCGCGGGATCGGCAACGCCGGAATGCGCTCCGGTGACTACGAGTGGCAGGAACTACTCACCGACCTGCTCAACAGCGACCCGATCGAGATCGCCACCTCCAAAGAGTTCCGCGAGAGTGCCGGGGCACCGGGCATTCACGATGCCGCGACCCGCGCCGCCCAGTCGAAGGCGCGGCGGCTCTCGCAAGAGTTCGGGCAGTGGGCGTTGCACTCCGACGAGGTGCGCCGCGAACAGCTCCTCGACATCTACAACGACAAGTTCAACTCCCTTGTCGCGCCGGTGCATTCGGGTGCACACATGGCCTTCCCCGGCCTGGGTGAGAAGTACTCGCCGTACCCGTACCAACGCGACGCCGCGGCCCGGATCGTCTCCGAGCCGACGGTGCTGCTCGATCACGTCGTCGGGGCCGGCAAGACCGGCACCATCTTGATGGGTGCGATGGAGCTCAAGCGCCTCGGGTTGGCGGACAAGCCGTGGGTGGTGGTGCCCAACCACATCATCGACCAGGTCGTCCGCGAAGCCGGGCAGTGGTATCCCGGCGCGCGGATCCTGTCCGGATCGGCAGCCACCGACGCCGAAGGGCGCCGATTGCTCGTCGCCCAGTCCGCCTCGCAGGACTGGGACATGGTCATCGTGCCGCGGTCGGCGTTCTCCTCCATCGGGGTCGATCCCGGCACGAAGGCCGAGTACATTCGCGGCCAGGTCGAGGCCATCGATGCAGATCTGGGCGATGTCGAAGGACGCCAGACCAAGAAACGGCTCGAAGCGATGAAGGCCAAGCTCGAGGAAAGACTCGAGACCGCCCTCGAACAGGCCGGGAAGGATCGAGGGCTGACGTTCGAGGCGTCGGGTTGCGACTACCTGTTCGTCGACGAAGCCCACGAGTTCAAGAACCTCGCCCGCGCGTCCGGTGTCACCGAGCTCGCCAACGACGGCTCGCACCGGGCCACCGACATGGACCTCAAGCTGAACTACTTGCGGTCGATGCGCCGCGAAGAAGCGATCACCAAAGGCATCCCGCCGGAGGAGTACGTCGAACGTGTCACCACGTTCGCCACCGGCACCCCGGTCGCGAACTCTCTCGCCGAGCTGTGGGTGATGCAGCACTACCTGCGTCCGGATCTCCTCGAGGACGCCGGGGTCGCCTCGATCAACGACTGGGGAGCGACGTTCACCGACACCGTCGAACGGGTCGAGCTGAACTCGTCCGGATCGAGACTGCGGGCCATCACCCGAGTCGGTGAATTCACCAACGTCGGCGACCTGATCGGTATGACCAGCGTCTACACCGACGCCGTCACCCGCGATCAGGTGCCGGCAAACCTGCCCGTCAAAGACGGTGGCCGCAACACCGACGTCACCTTCACCCCGGCGCTGGAAGTGCAGGACTTCATCGCCGATCTGGGCTACCGGGCCGATCACGCCGACGTCAAACGTCCTGATCTCGACAACGCCCTCAAGGTCGCCAACGACGGTCGCAACGCGACCCTCGACCCGAGGGTCGCGCACATGGACCCGGCCCCGCCGGAGCATTCGCGCGCGCACATCGTCGCGCAACGAATCCTGCAGGTGCACAACGAATCGAGCGAGAACACCTACCTCGATGCCTCCGGTGAACCGCACCCGGCACCGGGTGCGTTGCAGATCGTGTTCTGCGACCGATCCACCCCGAAAGCCGACGGGTCGTGGTCGATCTACGACGGGATCAGAGAGGAGTTGCTCGCCGGCGGAATGGAGCCCACGCAGATCGCCTACGTCCACGATTACCCGAAGCCGTCGGAGAAGGCCCGCTTGTTCGAGATGTGCCGCACCGGACGGGTATCGGTGGTGTTCGGGTCTACGGAGAAGATGGGCACCGGCACCAACATTCAGGATCGCGCGATCGCGCTGCATCACGTCGATGTGCCGTGGCGACCGGCCGACCTCGAACAGCGCGAGGGCCGAATCATCCGGCAGGGCAACCAGAACGCCCATGTCAAGGTGTTCAACTACGTCGCCGAGAAGACCTTCGACACCGTCATGTGGCAGACCGTGCACCGCAAGGCGCACTTCATCGAGCAGCTCAAGAAAGCGGACCGGTCGATGCGGCGCGTGGTCGATCTCGACAGCGATTCGCTCGCCGAGAACTCGGCCATGACCAAAGCCCTTGCCACCGGTGACGATCGGTACATCCAGCAGATCGAGCTGGACTCCCAGCTCCAGGAGCTCCAGTCCGAGGCGGATTCGCATTTCGCCGAGCAACGCTCCATCGAACGCGACCGTGACCGGTTGCGACGTGAAGTACCGCGGGGACGCCAGCGGGTTGCCCAGTTGACCGAAGCAGCACCGATCCTCAAAGGCCGGCGCGAGGTCGAGCAGTGGCCCGGTATGACCATTCGTGGGGTGTTCTACGACAAACGCAGCGATGCCGCGAATGCGATGGCCATAGCGTTGCAGGGCACCTACCAGGCCCTCAAGGGCGAAGGGCTCACCAAGTCGATGGTGATCGCGGAGATGAGCGGATTCCCGATCGAGGCCTCTCGCCCGGCACAGGCCAGTGCGCTGTATCTGTCGTTCTCAGGGCTCGGGTCGTCGACCAAGGTAATCGAAGCGCATGACCTGTATCCGCGGATCGGAGACGGTGACCGCAGCCAACACGCGTTCGGTCTACTCACACGGGTGGAGAACATGGCGTACACCGTCGACACCGACCTTGCGAAGGCCGAACGCTCACTCGATCGAGACGAGCAACGCCTCGACGACCTCGAACTCGTCGAGCTCTCCGACTTCCCGAAAGCCGTCCAACTCAAGGACCTCTCGAACGAAGTCGCCCGGCTACGGCGCGAAATCAAGGAGGCAGAAACCAGCCCCGAAGCCGTCGCCCGGGACGCTGCCCGTGCCGAGCGCGCGGCAGCGAAGGGACGGCAGCCGGGGTGGTCGCTGATGCTCAACCCCACCCCGGCGTACGTCGAAGAACTCGGGATGGGGAGCGCCGACAACGTCCGCGCGATGATGCGCCAGGCCGAAGTCGAAGCGTTGCAGCGCACTTCATCGTCCAGCATCGATGCGATCGACCCGGATCGGCCCCGTCGCGGACTGTCCGCCCCACCCGAACACCGCGAACCCGGCACCGGCCGCCCCGACCGGGATCGGAAACTCCCGCCACCGGATCCGACAGAACCGACTCGTGACACCGGGCCAGAGCTGTAGTAAAGGGCATGTGCCTGTGTTCGGTTGGCGAACTTGCTATCCGAACCGGTAATCCGATCGTTGGCCTCACCATAGGGGCCAACGATCGGATCACCGCAATTGCGCTAGTCGGGCGTCGAACTCGCGATCGGGTCGGCACGTAGCTCGGGTATCCATTGCGAAGGGAGCGCATTCTGATCCCGAAAGATGCCTGCGAGGGTTGCCTCGTCAGCGTCTTCCACACCGACTGCTCGCGCCGTTCGCCACGCTCTTACTAGGCGGTCGAAAATGGGCACGACGGCGGGTGGTCGCACCAAATACACGTTTGATGTCGCCACTTTTCGAGCGCTCGGCTCGATTCTGGGTTTCGGGGTATCCAACAGGCAGATCGAGTCCGGTGGTGCCGCCGAATTACGCTCTGACTCAACGTAGTTTAAATGTGAACATGCTTGTCGAACGTTGTTCGCGCCGACAGATCCAGTGGACGCCGCCATGTTCTTTGCTTCCCACACCACCCACTGCCGATCAGAGAAGATCCACACTGCGTCGGGCGCGGCTTGATTGTCGGCTTCGTCGTCGTCGTAGGTGTAGCTCTCGGTTGCGCCTGCCAGCTCGCCCATCACCACGAGCGCATCTTCGTAGGGCTCGCTCTTGTCCCCGAGCAGATCCGTCCTCACAGTCGCGACGATGTCCTCGAAGTCCGGTCCTGTCAGTTCGACCCAGTCGCGCATACCCTCGATGGCCACCTCGTCGACCGGGTCCAGAGTGAGCGGCGCTGTCACCCCAGCTTCGGCTGGAGAGTGGAGGTGGGAGAACCAGGAGGTCGCCCGACTGGCGGTCCGCGCATCGCGGTAATACTTCTGTTCGGCGGTTCGCAACGAGGTGTCTCCTGTCTGCTCCGACAACAGGCGGGCAGTGTAGAAGCCGAGGTAGTTCCACAGAGCGGCGTATCTCTTTGGTCCCCGCGCGTCACTCAGGTTGCCCACGACCGTGTCGATCGAAGTAAGGGCCTGCCGCCAATTTCCATCCCACAGGGCCTCGCACGCGACGATCTCGTGGCGAGCTGCCTTCTGCATCTCTTTCGTTCCGAGAGCCTCGACTTTTACCGCTTTTCCGCGGTCGGCGACGATGCTTGCATCTTCTGCTGCCCAGATCGACCCATGGTCGTAGAACGCCTGCAGACGTTCGCTGAGCTCGGCAGAGGTGGTGTCGATGCTGTTCTTGTAACCGAATGACAGCTCGGCCTGAATTTCCGGGTGGAACGATTGCAGACTCTCACGATTCGTCAGGTAGGACACAAGGTCATCGCCGAGAACCAGTACCGCCGCGTAGTCGCGGGTGCTTCGGGTCGCTCTGCCCGAACCTTGGGCAATCCGTGCCCGGATCCGTTCTTGGAGCACCTCGACCGCCCCGAGCGACTTGTGCAGAAATCGTTCCTGGAGGTCGCCGTTAGCCGGGAGTCCGACGAGGATCACGAGGCGGCAGTCGTCGTCCGGCAAGTCGATTCCGTCGTACCGATTGTTGAGAATGAGAACGGCATCAGTTTTATTGACGAACACCCCCATGTCATCCTCGACGTCGGCAGCTCGCAGGACCGATGTTCCGGCCGGTACAAGCGCACCAGCGACGAAATCAGCCGTCCTCTTGTCGGGCGTCAGAATGATGGCGCGGCCTGCTTCTTCTATTGCGTCTGTGACATAACTGGTGAGCTTCTCGTCGTCGACGGATAGATCACTTGTCAGGCTCGGGAAAGCGAAGAAACGACGACCGGTCCCCTTTTTCTCCCACCCTTTGGGTACCGGAATGCGTTTGATCTTCCGCCGACCAAATGTCCTCTCCAGTTCACCGCCCGAACCCAGGGTCGCACTCATATAGATTCGCCGTCCAACGTCTTCGTAGGCCGGGTGATGGTACGTCGGCGCTACGAGCGGTCGAATAAGAATCTTGCTGTACGAGACGTACACCAGGCATCCGTCGCTGTGGGACTGCATGGACTTCCACGCGTGCCTGGCTGAATTGCTTAGTTTTTTCGACGCTGCGGCAGCCGACAGAGTGGCCTCGAATTGGCGAATATTGCTCTCTACCGCCAATGGTGACGCCAGGTAGACCGTGCTGTAGTACTCGCTATCCGGCAGATTCGTTCGAAGCCGGTCAACGACTACCGGGTCAAGCCCTTCTTCGATGGAGGACAGCACATCGAGGTAGGCACCGTCATCTCGTGAGATTTCGAGTTTCCATGGTGACGCAACGTATCCCTCGGCGGCGTGAGCGTCATCGAGAAGTAGTACCTGCGCCGAGTCGATGGCGGGGTTCGAGTTGAAGACATGGCTATAGACGCTCACCGCCATAGCCTGCCCAGCCTCGTACCGGGCACGGTCCGCTCTATTCCACCCGACTACTTCGCCGATCAGCAGCACGTTCGGAAAGCCGTACTCCGTCAGCTTTTCCGCCGTCTGGCGCGCGAGTAGCCGCGTCGGGCACAGATAGGCGACTCGCTCCCCATACTTGCGGCGGCGATAGTCACCGATCAGCCCTCCGACCAAAGTCTTTCCAGCGCCAGTGGGTAGCTCCAACGCCACATCGGGGCTGTCCAAATGTGCGCGGTGCCATTCTCGAACGACGTCAGCTTGATGAGCCCATAGGTTCGCGGGCCCATCGTTGACCAAAGCAAGGTCGAGATAGAGAGCCTCAGGATCATCGAAGATCTCTTCAGCTTGAGGTCTGCTCTTGAACACCATGCCCAGCACACACTTTCATTCAAGGATCCGCAGCCGGAAGGCCGACGACTCGGTCAACTACAGGCTAAACGGTCTGGACAAGCGCGGGCCGAGGTCCCAGGGCTTCAGGGCTTCTATGGGCTACGGACCAGCGTCCAGATCTCTGTCTCGTTCACGTTCAGGGTTGTTGGACGGCATAGGACGATCACGATCTGAAAGTGGGTGTCGACTACGTGGTGCGCGTGTCGGTGCAGCCACGAGCCCACGGGGCCGCTCGTTTGGTATTGCGTGGTCCTGAACAGGAGCCGTTTGCAGATCCGTAATACCGTCCACCGCTAGTGCCGACACTGCTCGTTGTTCCAGGTCACGCATACGCCGTTCAGTGGTAGTGCGTTGGTCGGCGGTCAACATGAGTCGCCGCCTGCGTGCGGCTTCGGTGATGGCGGTGTCGAAGACTGCGGCGGCGGCAAGGTCGGCAGCGCGGCGGTTCGGATCAGCTGCTCTCGTCGAGATCTCGGGCCAGTCGGTGCGCTGGGCCTGGACACGTCCGGCGGCATCGCGGGTGGCGCGTTGAGTGTCTTGGACCTGGCGGGCGAGGCGTTCTTCCCGTAGGCGTGCGTCGTCGACGGCGGGTTCGAGGGTCTTACGCTCGCGCCGCTTCGCGGTCGACAGTTGCTCGGTGAGTGTCGTGTGTTCGGTGCGTGCGGCCTCGTACTGTGCGGTAACGCGGCGTAGTTCGGTGGCGAGTTCGCGCGCAGCGGCGATCGCTGCGGCTTGTTCGTCGAGTCGGGCGTACAGCTTCTCGGTGTCGGCGACGACGGTGGGTTCGGTGCGGCCTCGTCCGGCGCGGTCGACGAACGCTGTCAGTTCCGCGTCCGGAACGAGCCGGATCGGGTCCTGCTGCATCTTGGCCAGCAGAGCGGCGTCGGCCGGCGAGAGCACCAGTTGCGGCTCGGGTACGGGCTCGGTGGCGTCCTCCACTGACAGCTCGGTCGGTGCCGTCGTTTCCTGTACGAGCTGTTCGACTGTGTCGGCTGCTGGTGCGTCGAGGACCTCGACGATCGACTCCAACGAAACCCGCGTTGGGGTCGGGGCGTCGGTCATCGCGGCACGCTTCGCTGCTTGTTCGGCCCGCCACAGCATCGCTTCGGTGCGGTCGACGTCGGCCTTGAACTCGGCGAGCGCGGCGAGGTCGATGCTCTCAGCAGCCAGGCCTGCGGTGGTGACGTCGACGGCGGTGACTTCTCCCCCGTCGGCTGCGGTGACGCGCTCATACTCCGCGGCGGCTTCGTGCGCGCGGGTGCGGGCGGCGGTCGCGGTGTCGTCGACGAAACCGGCGCGCCAGATCTCCCAGTCGAGACCGCGCTGCGCGAGGGCGCGTGCATCGTCGTCGTCCCCGGCGGCCGCGACGTCGGCGGCGACTGCGGGCCGGATGACGGTGTCGATGTGATGCCAGAGCGCTTCGGCCTCGAACTCGCGGTCGGTCCATTCCTGGCGGGTGTCGAGCATGGCGATCCGGGCGGGGCGTTGCCGGTCGGCTCGCTCCTGCAGCTCGGCGAGCATCGTGCGGGCATGGAACTGTGCGGGGCTGGTGCCGTCGGAAATCCGGCCACGCAGCTCCCGGTACCTGGTTTTGGCGTCGTCGAGATCTGCGGTAAGCAGTCGTACTCGTTCGTCGGTGGTGACCGTCGGGTACGGCAGCTCGATCGTCTCGATTTGCGAGCGCAACGCATCCCACACATCGGCCTCGGCGTCGGCGGTGCCGATCGTGTCGGCGGCGTCGATGTCGAGTGGTGCGCCGGCCTCGTGTTCGAGTCCGGTGTACTCGCCGTCGTACTCCGGTGGCGGCTGGTCGTAGCCGCTGTCGTACTCCGGTGGTGGCGGCTGGTCGTAGTCGACAGGGGCATCGAGTGCGTCGAGGGAGGCGAGGTAGTCCGCGTCGGCGTCGACCGGGATCGCGGGGGTCGAGCCGTCGACGACGGTGTCGGTCGCAGCAACCTGGGTGGGTAGTGGTGCCGGGATGACGAACTCGTCTGGCAGCTCGCCGCCGATGGTGTCGGAGACCGCCTCGTCGACGACAGGGGCAGCTTCCTCGTCCTCGATCGAGAGTGGTTCGGCGGTGGGTGGGGTGTAGGTGCGGGCGAGGTGGTTCTCGCGCACCAGCATCTCGGCCCGCCACGTCAGGGCGGTGGCGAGTTCGTGGGCGGGCAGGGTGACACCGTGATCGACCGGGTCGATGCCGCCGTGCAGGAACTCGTACGCGGTCCCGAGCAACTGTCCCGGGGTCCACAGGGTCGGGTCGGCGTCGTCGATGGTCGCCACGAGCGAGGGCCACGCTGCATCGGACATGACGCGGACGGCGGCGGTGTAGCCGAGCAGTTCGGTCAGTACCGGTGCCCACGATGGTTCGAGGACTGCGCCGTCGGTGTCGGCGTCGAGCGCGGCGACGGAGAGTTCACCGGACAGTCGCCACCACAGTGCGGCAGCGGGCAGCTCGTCGGGTAGCGGCGACGTGGCGAGGGAGTCGCGGACGAGGGTGTGGACTTCGATTCCGGCGCGTGCGGCGGCGGAGAGTCGGTCGGCGAGGATCGGGAAGTACGGGTCGCGGGCGATGTGGGTGTCGAGTTCGTCGACGAACGGACGCCATCGGGCGACGGCATCGTTTCCGGTGTCGATCATGTCGGCGGCGCGGCGGTCGAGGCTGCGTTGCGCTTTCACCGATGCGGCGGCGAGCTGCTCGGGTCCGGTCGGACGCCGATCGGCCGGGTCGACGTCGTGTGCGGCGCGGAACACCGCGAGATCGGTGAGCAGTTCGAGGTCGGGTTCGTCGGTGAGGAGCGGGCGCGCCCACACCGGTGCAGTCGTCGGTGTCCATGTGGCGACGTCGGCGGCGATGCGTGCGCAGTGCGTCGCCACCAGTTCCTGGCGGGCGTCGAGGTAGGCACCCCACTCGGGTAGATCGTGTACTGCTGTCGGGATGGCAGGTAGCCATGGCAGCGGCCCAGTGGCGGAGGAATGCTTGCCGCTCGGGTCCAGACGCCAGTCGAGAACTGCGGCGCGGTCGAGGGCGGTGTCGAGTTCGCGCGAGCGGACGGCGCTGCGCAGGGCTTCGACGGGATCGCGTCCGTGTGCACCGAGGATCGCCAAGTGTCCGCGCAGGGTCGGCCACGCGGGCTCGTCGGTCAGACCCGGTGCCTCTTCTTCGGCGGCAACGTCGATCGCGGCCATCACCTCCGGCCCGAGGTGCACTTCGGAGCCGGTGGCCACCGAGTAGTCGTAGGCCCGCGCCGCCGGCGAGAGATTGAGGTGCGGATCGTCGGCTTCGGCGAGAGTCGAGTGCGCCGAGACCTGTGCGCCGTCGCGCCGCAGAATCTCGCGGAGGTCGTCGACCGCGGTCGGGGGAAGCATTCCGCGTTCGGTCATCGCGGTGTGCAGGTCGCCGTCCGACGCGGTCGCCAGATACAGGTGGTTGGCTTGCTTGCCGCGGGTGAGTCCGACGTAGGCGAGCTGGCGGGTTTCGTCGCCGGTGGCCACGACGTGGCAGGTGTCGGCGGTCGAGCCCTGCGCGGAGTGCACGGTTCCGGCGTAGCCGAGTTCGGTGGCGGACTGGACGTAGTCGGCGTCGAGGGTGACGGTGCGTCCGAGTTCGATATGCCGTACCTGGAGCGAGCCGTCCCGGCCGACTTTCTCGACGATCCAGCGGTCACCGTTGCGGACCCAGTCGGTCTGCGAGAGCGGGTTGCGACGGTCGTTCGAGCGGGTGCGGACGGTGTCCCCGGCACTCGCCATGAGACCGTCGGCGAGGACAGCTTCCCGGCCGACACGCTTGCCAGTGGCGGCGAGGCGGTCGGTGCGGGCGCGGGTGTTGAGTTCGGCGACGAGCTCGCGGGTCGGGGCGAGCATGAGCGCGTCCTTGCAGGCCGCATGATCGGCCGCCCACGCGGTGTAGGCGTCGTCGGTGGCCGTCGCAATCGATCCGACGTGAACCCGTCCGTGGTCGATGTAGAACCCGATCGCGGCTTCGTCGCCGTCACGCAACGCCAGCGATGCGGCACCTTCGGCCGGGTCTCGGAACCGGACGACCTGCGAGAGCGACAACGCACCGATGCGGTCGTGGATATCGCGGAGCACGCCACCGGAGGCGACGGAGGCGAGCTGTTGGTCGTCACCGATCAACCGCACCGTTGCACCGCGCTCGACGAGTGCAGTGATTGCTTCGTCGAGATCGAGGGTGCCGGTCATGCCCGCTTCGTCGACGATGACGAGAGTGTCCTCGCCGATGTCGGTGTACCACTGCGGAACTGTCACCGACCGGCCCTCGCGCAAGCGTTGGGTGATGTCGACGAACTTCGCCAACGTGTCGGTAGTCGTCAAGATATCTTGACGCAGGACTGCGGCGGCGGCAGCGGTCGGTGCGAACCCGACGACGCGGCCGGCGGCGTTCTGCCACGCGGTCGTCAGTGCTTTCATCGACGCGGTCTTGCCGGTGCCTGCGGGTGCGAGTGCGAGTTGCACTTTCGCTCCCGAGGTCGCCATCGCGCGCACCAGCGACCGCTGGCCGGCGTTGAGGTCGAGACCGTTCGCTGCGGATTCGAGCAACGCAATCTCGACGTGCTTGTCGTCGATCGCAATACCGTCGGTGCGTCCGGCGAGGGCGACGATGCGCGCTTCGGCGTCGAGTACTGCTGCGGTGGTGAGCAACTGCGATTCGTGGCGGGTGTGCACATCGGCACCGTCGCGTCGGCGCATCACATCCGGGGCGATATCGGCAGCGGGGTCGGTGTCGGCGGCACCGGAGAGGTCGATCGACAACTCGTCCCCGCACGCGAGGTCGGTGACCTTCTCGACGAGTGCGTCGATGCGCTCGGCCGGTGGGTCGAAGGTGCGTACTTGCCGCACGACTTCGGCGCGAATGTTGTGCCGCAGGAACCGTGATCGTTTCCGCGAGACGATGTCGAGTGAGCGTTCGGCGGTCTCGCGCACCCAGGCGTGATCGAAGTCCGTCGTCGCTTCGGCGGCGGTGTGCGCGGTGATCGAGGAGACCAGTTCCGACAGCGCCTTCTGTGAGCCGAGGATCTCGATCGCTTCGGCTCGCCAGCCGCTGCGTTGGTCGGCGTGCGAGACCGGTTCGTGTTTGGCGGCACGGGTTTCCAACGTCGCTTGCTGGGCGAGGGAGATCGCTTCGATGGCAGTCGGTTCACGTCCGTGATCGGCCTGGAAGGTGCGTGCGAGTTCTGCGGTGCGGAGTTTGATCGCGGCGCTGCGCGAGGACCACCGCTCGGCGAGACGTTCGTCCATGCCGTCGATCTCGCGGACCGGACGTTTGCTGCGATCGGTCGACGCTCGCTCGGTGAACCGGACGCCGATGCGTTCACGCAACAGCGCTTCGAGGACGGTGTTGTAGACCTCGGAGGCGGGAACGTTGTTGCGGTACAACGCGGCCCCGTCGAGTGCGAGCCACTTGGTGGTGCCGTCGGGCATCGTGGCGGCGACCTTGTTGCTGATCGCGACGTGGGTGTGCAGGTTCGGATCCCCCGCGCGTGAATCGCGGTGGGTGAACTGTGCGGCGATCAACCCGTTGCCGTCGACTTGCGCCACTCCCCCGGTACCGACGCGGGTGAAACACGCGTGCTTCTCGAGGTACGTCACCGCGGCGGCGATCGCGGACTCGTGTGCAGCTTCGATCTGTTCCGAGACTTCACGCGGGGCGACGGCCCACAATGCCGACACCGATTTCACCGGTGTGAACGTCAAGTCGAAACCGGCTACAGCGGTGGTCTTCTGCCGGCCTACCTTGGCCACCCAGCCCGACAGTTCCCGTTCGTCCGCCGGAGCGCGTCCGTACTCCTTCGCGAACATTTTCGATCCGACATCGGTGCGGATCCGCGCGCGGTCGGCGTCGTCGATCGCCGCGTTCCACTTCTGCCCGCGTGCGAGATTGTGCGCCACGAACGCCTCCGCGCACGCCACCCGATACGCGGTCGCTCCGGAGTCGATCTTGAACGCCCGACCCAGTTTCGCCGACCGGGCGGCGTCGGCCTGAGACGCCCCTTGGGCGAGCGCCAGCTCGAACATCAGGTCCGCGTTCGGGTGCAGGCCTTCACCGAACAGGGCCTTCATCTGCGCCTCGGACACCTGCTGGCCGGCCGCGACCGACCCCAGACCAGCGAGGCCGGCCCCGGCCCAACGGCCGGGTGACTCGCCTTTTTCGGAGTAGTAATCGGCCAGCGAAGAGGCCCCACGCTCGGTGGAATCGGCAGCCGCAACCTGCCGGGTCAGGTACTCGTACCCGTCCCCAGCGGTCAGCTTGTGCAGACCCATCACAAACGCGGACTGTACCAGCGAAAACACGCGTAGCTCCATAGTGCATGAGGTGTGTGGGTTGGGTTTGGCTCTGGATTGGTAATCACTGATGTTGGGTTCGGGTGGTTGTGAACTGGGGTTTCGTTGGTGGTGGATCGGTGATGTGGCGGGAGGTTGTGTCAGGATCTGTGAATTCGAGGGTGGTTGGGGTTAGGGTGGGCGGCATGGCGTCGACTCAGGCTCGGATGACTGCGCGTGCTCGGGCGCGGGCGGCGCAGCAGAAAGTGCTCGCGGACCGCAAGCGCCGGGACGAGGCGAACATGGGGTCGTTGACGGCGTTCTTCACCGCCGCCGAGCAGATCGACGCCGCGACGCTGGCGATGGCGCGCGCTCTCGACGACATCCGGGCCCGCGAAGGAACACTCGGCGCGGCCGCGACACTCGCGGGGATCACGACCGGAGAAGCACGCAAACTCCTTGCCGTGATCGCCGCCGCCGAAGCGACGTCGGCGAGCACGGACACCGGCGACGACACCTTGGACTCCGACGCGGATGCAGGCACACAATCGCGTGATGGATCGGCCTTGAACGAGACGAGTGACTCGACGTCGACAGGCGATGCAACAACGAGCAAGGCCGTGACCCGCGACAGCGTCACGGACGTCGTGCCTGCGACGGGTCAGGGGTAGGCGGTGACCGCTCCGGTGATGCAACTGGCGTTGTTCGGTGACGACACCGCCGCCGCGTCACCTCAGCCGGTTCGGCGGGTGTGGCGGCCGTTGCAGCAGCCGTTGACCGCGAAGACCGTGGCGCGATTCTGGCAGAAGGTCGTCCGCACTCCGACGTGTTTTTTCTTCAACGGGTCGGTGAGCTTTCCGGATGGCTATGGCAGGTTCACCTTCACCGACGGCGACGCACCACGCACGTTGTCGGCGCACCGGTTCGCGTTGTTGCTCGAATACGGCGACCTCGGCGACGGGATCGTCGGTGAGCACGACTGCGACGAAACACTGTGCGTGCGAGTGGCCGACGGTCACCTCAAGTGCGGCACCCAGTCGGCGAACCTCGCGCACGCTGTCGCCGTCGGTCGGCACATCGGACCGACACCGGCAGGCGGGGATCCGCGCGGACGCTACGGACGCGCCGTCGCGATCCGCGACGCACTTAAAGACGGCTACGACGAACCGAGACTGCGAGCTGCGTTCGCCGGCCACAGCTTCGACGCGCAAGCACCACCGACCCTGTTCTGAGGCGTGCGCCCCGAGAAGTGTCGGTGGCGCGCGGTAGGGATAGATCCATCAGGCTTCGGGCCGCTGCACCGCACAGGTGAGAGCAGTCCTCACACGAGAAGGACTTACGAGATGACGCTCTCTTCGCTCTTCACCGACGACGTCGGCCCGCTCCCCCTACTCGCTGTCGCCGGTGTCGGATTCCTGATCTGGTACGTGCCGTACCTCGGCGAGACCGACCCCGGGTGGAAGGGATTCATCGCCAACATCCTGCGCATCGTGTTCGGTATCGCGTTCCTCGTCGGTCTCGCCGTTGTGTTCTCGGTGTTCATGGCAGCGATGGTCGGGCTCATCGCCGTTCTGGTGTTCATGCTTCCTCTGTTCGCACTCGGCGGTGCCAGCGGTGTCGCCGATCGCAGACGTCGGCGCGGGTACCACCGAGACCCCTACGGCAACGACTACTACTGACCGCACACCCGCATACACAGGCGCTGCGCACCCTGCTGCAATCGAGCAATGCAACACCGGGTGTGCGCGATGCAACGGCACCGTGCGTGATGCCTTCAGCGTCGGGTGCGCGAGTGCACGCGACGCTACGCGGCGTCCGGTGCACGTGTTGTCTATCCCGCCTTGCCGTACATCCATGCGATGACGTCGAGGACTCGCAGCGCACTGATCTCGTCCGGTAGCCCCGCCTTCGAGCGGATCGACCGTAGCCGTTCGTCGAGCGCTCCACCGTTGGCGCGCAACGCTTCCCTGATCGGGTCGCGGTGAACGGTGTTCGTGTTCAGAACGCGCCCGACGACCGTGTCGTAGATCGGGACCAGGCGGGGGCGTTTGCGCGCCATCAACTTGGTGGCGATGGTGCGGCCGATGTCCCCCACGCTTCGGAGTTCGTCTTCCAATAGGAGGATCGGGGTGTTCGAATCCAGCGGCTCAGCTTCGTCGGCGAGGTCGCGGTCCGGGCCAACGGCGTCGAGCAATTCTGCGAACCGTGCGGCGCGGGTGACGAGCAGTTCACGTGCCGCGCTCGCGGTGACGTTGACCGACAGGAAGGTGATGGCGACGAGATCGTCGGCGGTGAATCGGTCGACGTCGGTGTCGCGGCTCTGTGGTGCCCAACTGTCGAAGTACGCGCCGGTGTAGCACCCGGCATCGAGGTAGGTGCTCCCGTAGTACCACCGCAGCAGATCGACTGCGGTGTCGGCGGAGTCGACGATCAGGGGCGGTGGGAGAGTGACGCTCATAGCGGTCGATCGTGTCAGACATCAGTGGTGTCGACGTCGGGTTCTGGGTGCGGTTCGATGCGCTCCATGCTGTTGATGATCAGCGCGGTGCGCTCCGGCGGGCCGGACACACATGCGGTCACAGCGATCGGGCCCGCCGTATCGACGCACGATCGGCCGGTGCGTGCGAACGCGCGCGGGAACATCCAGAAGTCGATCGAATCGTCTGAGTCGACGAGTCGGCCCATCGCCCACTGACCTGTCTGCTGATTCGTCTTCACCGTGACTTCATCGAGGGTGCCGTGCACGGCGACGTGCGTCCCGTTGGGGACCTCGCCGTCGAGCACCGCCCGCACTCGAACGAGAGCCAGCATCTCGATGGCGGCATCGTCAGTCATGTTCAGCAGAATGTCAGTAGACACCGACAATCGTGACGTCGCCAACACTCGTACGCGGCCAACCCCGACCTCGCGACATCAGTCGATCGAACGACTTGCATCATCTTTATGACTACCTGAAGGTTACCGAGTATGCGCGCACCAAGGTCTACGTCGGTTCGGCTCCTGGCGCTGGTCTGCATAGTCGCTACCGGAGCCACTATCGCTTGCGGTGCGGATAATTCTGAGAGCACAGCAGCAGATTCCGAAGGCTCTGTGCCTGGCGCGATTGCAACTTCGGGGGCCACTGGCCTTGACGACACCTTGCACGATGCGGGCAGCATGGAGAACGTCAGCCGCGTAGATGCTTGTGCCTGGCTGACCCCGGACGAAATCAAGAACGCAACGAACGAGGCACCTACCAACAACCTCGAATCAAGCACTCCAGGGATGCACATACAGTGCGTCTGGGATTTTGGTCGTGGCCAATCGCTTTTCGGTAATCTCGTTGTGAGCAGCTCGATCGGCAAGGACTCAGTTGCGTTCTTCGAGACGCATCAACAGGATCCGAATGTTGTTGTCAGCGCTCAGATCGACGACCTAGGACGAAGCGCCCATTGTTGGCACTCCACCGTCCCTGTTTTTGCTAGTCCCGAACAGGAAGAGATCACGGTCAACGAGGTCTGGGTAGCGGCGTCAGACCAAGAATTATTCGCAGTCGGTGGGACGTTCGATTGTTCGGTTCTGGAAGACCTGGCAAGGACGGCCATGCCACGGTCCCAGTCTTGAATGGAGCCCTTCTCCGACTGATTGAGCTTCCGCTCGTCGAGTGCGAACGCGCTGACGCAACCGAGATGAACCATCGTGTGTTCGTAGCGGGCGACACCAATCTGCATTAGGCTCTGCACCAAGTTCGAGCGTCGATGAGGGTCACGTTCGAGCGCGCCCCACCCGTACCGATTCACGACGCATTGCGTTGTCCGCACTGTGCGCCTGTACAGCTCTGCGAGCGATCGGTGCCTGTCCGGTGGGGATTTCCGCGCACCGAAATTGGAAGGCCCTCACATCTGATGTCCATCTCACCCACGGTCGACAAAGACACCGCTCTCGCTCAGGCCCGCGCCGCAATCGAGAACCGCACCAAATACATCGAGTCGCTCTTCGACGCCGCCCAGGCCGCCGCCGATGCACGCGAAAAAGTCGCCGAAGCGACCCGCGCGGCCGACCGTGCGAACACCGAGCACGCCGCCGCCTACAAGGACGCGATCAAGGCCGGCTGGACGGCCGCCGAACTCACCGCCCTGCCGTTGCCCGCACCGGCACCGGTGGGCAAGAAGACATCCAAGACCTCCAAGCGCGCGTCCGGTCGCAGTACGCCGCGTCGCCGCGTCGGTGCCGAACACTCCCCCGCCGAACACTCGCAGTCCAGCAGCGCACCAGCAGCCGATACGCAGGCCTCGCCGCAGCCGTCACCGCCCGTGCCCTGATCGACGCTTCACCGCGGGCCTGGACACGCTCCCGGGCCTGCGCACTCCTGCTCTTTGCTCCGGTATCCGCCCGCGCGGCGGTGCACACCCACACCTTCCGAAGGACCATCGACATGCCCCAGCCCGAATTCAACGTCGAAGTAGCCAACATCGATCAGTACGGCGACCCCGGTTTCGTGCTCGCCCGCGGCTCGTTCTACACCTCCCGCTCTGCTGGACAGTTCGCGCTCACCCAAGCAGCGGCACTGGCGGACACCTACGAGCTCGGCACCGTCTCGGTCGTCATCGACTCGGTCGCCGAGGGAACCTCGCGCCGTGATGTCGAGTTCATCGGCAGCCCCGGCGAGCTCGCGGCCGACCTGACCGCACTCCCGGCCTACAAGAACGGTGTCCTGCGCACCGTGATCCCTGCACCCCGCGACGTCACCGCAGCAGTAGCCGCCATCGTCGAATCGTCACCACCGCTTCCCGATTCGGCGGTCGAGGGTCCCGACGCTGTCGCGGTTCTCGACGTGCAGGTGTACTCCACCCGCCCGGGCCCGATCCCCAACTCACGGACCGACGTCGGCGCATACGCACCCGATGACGCCCGCCGTGTTGCCGAGCAGCTCGCCGCGGATCTCGGCGGCACCATCGAACCGATGCGCAACGACACCGTGCTGCGGGTGACCCACGACGCGGATGTCTCCGACACCGATCGCATCGCCGTCGACCGCTACACACAGCTGCAGAACCTGCGGGCGAACATCTCCGTCCTCGACCCGGTCGCCGACGCCGAACACATCACCGCACTCGCCGCAGACCTCGAGGAGCTGCAAGCACGGTCGAGGCCGGCCGCACCTGCCGACAACTCTGCGGCTACGTCGATCTCCGCGACAGCCCCGTCCGGCTCGGTCGACGTCGAGCGTGCATCGACGCGCCCGCGCGGGTTGGTCACTCCCCCGCCTGCACGCTCGACCGGATCGGCGCGAGCTACCTCTTCCACGCCGCGCACACCACCGCCCGCGGCGCATACCGCAGCGACATCGCGCGTGGTCGATCACGGACTCGGATGAGCACCGGCCATGGGCTACGGACGGCACCGGATGCGATCCGAACCCGAGATAGAGACCAAGCCCGCTCATCGACTGCACGGCGGCGACATCGGCTGCCAGGTGACGTTCGTGCCACTGCGCTGGAACGACACAGCGATGACCGGCGAGCTCAGGCAGATACGCATCTCGGCGGACGAGATTCACATCGCGGTGCTGCAAACCGACCAACAGAAAGGCGCGTACCCGACGTTCGAGAGCAGCGGCGTGGACGACGCCCCACATTTCGTGGACTACGAGATCGACTGGAACGAAAACGTCGACGTAGACGTGCGTGACCGGTAGACCTCCCCCACCGCACGGCATGGCCACCGAACCTCTGGAACGACAAGAAGGCACCTGCACAGCTCGTGCGGGTGCCTTCTTCGCTGAGCGGGCTCGTCGCCGAGGACGTCTAGGCCTCAGGCAGCACTGTAGAGGTCGAGCCCGACGGCCCATGCGGTCATGATGTGTTGCTCGGCTTCGGTCATCTCGTCGGCGCGCAGGTAGTCCCACTCCTGGAGCGCCTCGACGTCGAAAGGATCGGCACCGACCTCCGTGCACCACACGAAATAGTCCGCAGGTGGTGAGAGGGCGTCATCGGCTGCGATCGCGGTCTCGCACATCATCTCTCCTTTTGGCCTCGTTGGCGCAGGTGCTGCGCTGACTGCGGGTGTGTCCTGATGCCGGGACGACTGTCCCCGCGTTCTGTGTGGGCTACAGCGTCGTCCACAGGTCGAGTTCGGCACCGAATGCTGCGAGTCCGCTTGCTTCCTCGTCGTTCAGTCCCGGCGCGCACATCGTGGATTGATCGAATACCTCGACGCGGGCCGCGCGGATGATTCCGCGCACCACGGCCGATGCAGTGTCGGCGTCGGCCTCATCTCTGCCCGATGCGTGTTCGCTCAGCCAGGTAGCGATCGCGGCATCCGGAATGCTCCTTCCGTCACGCATGTCGGTCATCCATCGGCCCTGCGCTCCGGACTGGGTGTCGGTCAACGTGATGATGACCGTTCGTTCCGACACGATCGTCGCACCGTCGACCTGTTCGCAGGCTCGGACTGCGATGTGCCGCCACCATCGCGCCGGACGCTCGCCCAGGTCCGGGCGGATTCCGCGCATGTGGCCGTCGATGCGAAAGACGCGCACCACTGGTTCACGCCCGTGGGCGATGTCGTCGCGCAGTTGCTGAGCGAGCTCGTCGACGCGGCGGTCTCGTTCGGCGATCAGCTCGGCGATCTCGGCACCGAGTCGCTCCGGGATCGGATCACGACCGCCTTCCCACGATCGCGCGGTGCGGGGGTTGACCTTCAGCGCTGCGGCGAGGTCGTCGCCGGTGAATCCGAGGCTCTCGCGGATGGACTGCAGGAGCCCACTGGTCATCGGTGTTGTGCTGATCATCGCCCTGTCCCTTCGGGGTGGCCTGGGGCTCTCCCCTGGCCTACCCGTTCAGTCTACACCCTAAAATAGGGTGTAGACTGCGGAATCTGTTGCAAGGCAGGGGTATCCACCGTCTTCGGTCAGGCGATTCGGCGGCGGTGTTGTTCGGTGGCGCTCACCGGTGGTTCCCAGCGTCCGGTGTGCCCGTTGTAGGAGTGCCCCTGTTCGTCGACCCACCGGGTGTCGCGTTCGTTGCGAGGCCCGGTGCGCACCTGGGGACTGTCGAGGTCGACGACGTCGCCGTTGTAGTCGTAGGCGATCCCGGCCACGACCATCGACCTGGGTGTCACTGCGCCGGCCGCGAGCGCGTCCCGGCACGCCTGGTAGACCGGGCATTCGAACCGGCAGGTTCGGACGGCGATCTTCAACCGATCTTTCGTCGAGGCGTCGAGATCCCAGGACGACGGGTCGACGCTGCACGCCGGGATCGTGTCGTCGACGACGGGTCGCTGAATGGTCATGGTTCCTCGCTCGGATCGGTTGTCGAAGATGCGGGTCGTCGGTGCGGATGGGCGGCGTCGTGGCGGTGGGCGCGGACTCGGCAGGCTGGTGAGCAGAAGCGTCTCGGTCGACCGGTGGCGGGCTGGGTGAGCACCTTCGCGCAGTCGGCTGCCTGGCAGCGAGTTTCGTTACATTCGGCGGTCGCGGTGGGAGTTTCGTTACAGGCCGTCTCGGTGTCGATGTGCAGCGGCCGGTTGGACCAGAGCACTTCGGTGCGGTGCTCCCACGTTCCGCTCTGGCTGGTGTGTGCGCGTAGCTCGGTGCGGTACCAGTCGCGGTAGAGATCTCGGTCGTAGAGATCGCAGGCGTAGCCGGAGAGCACCACGCTCGCCTGGCAGGCGTGCAGTCGTTCGGCGAGAGCGTGATGGTCTGTCGCACTGGTCATTTCGGTGCGGTAGTTGCGTGTGCGGACCTCACCGACGTAGGGCGGGTCGGCGTAGATGACGGTTCGTCGGCCGGTCCCGTAGGCCTCGATCACGTCGAGGGCGTCACGGTGTTCGAGTGAGACGCTGCGCAGGCGGTCGGCGACTGCCTCGATGCGAGCGACGTAACCGGCCAGTCGGCGCGGCATGGACGTCGACGCGGAGTCGGAGGTGTCGTATCGCCAGCCGGTGTTACGCAGGGTGCCGGTGCGACCGGCGGTCAGGCACACCCAGATTCGGCGGGCACGTTCGACGTCGTCGAGGTCGGCGGGTCGCGCGAGTGCTGCTGTGCGTTCGGTGCGCGCGTGCGGGGTCAGTGTGCAGGCACGCACAAGATCGTCGGGGCGCTCTCGCAGCACTCGCCAGAAGTGGACGATGTCGCCGTCGAGGTCGTTGACGGTCTCCAACCGAGCCGGGGTCTTGGCGAACAACACCGCGAGCGATCCTGCGTACGGTTCGACGTACTGGGTGTGGGCGGGCAGTGCGGCGGCGATCGAGGGGGCCAGGCGGGTCTTTCCGCCGTAGTACGCGAACGGGGGACGCAGCACGGTCCCGGACGTGGGGTGAGCGGCACGAACTCCGCTACTCGACACGTCAAGATGTGTTGACGATCGGTCTACCGGCGCCCCCTGCGTCGATACGCTGGGGGTGGTCATCGTGCACCGCGAAATGCGTTGAGCCGGTTCCACAATGCGCGTTGGGCGCGGCCGTGCTCGATCATATGTTCGAACAGGTATTCCTCGGGGAGCTCGTCGGCTGCCTGGGTGATGGATTCGCCGACGGTGCGGTAGCTGCGTCGGTACGCCTGGGCGAGCACCATGTCGGCGTAGTGGGCCGCAGCGGCGGCGTGCCCTCCGGCGGTGGCCACGCCGGTGAGGCGGTGTCGGAGCGAGTCGCCTGCGGGTCCGCCGGATCCGGCGCGGGCGAGGGCGTGGGTGACGCTGGCCGGGTCGTGCTGTTCGCCGGCCGCGACGAGGGCGGCGATGACCTCGTACAGGCGCGCGTAGGCGGCTGTGTCGAAATCGGCGGCGGTGACGGTGGCGACGATGCGCTGAGTTTCGGCGGTCGGACCGTCTGGATGATTGCTCCACATCAATGCCGACAGCAGCAGGGCCTCGGGGTCGGTCGAGGGTTGGTGCGCTGCGCTCCAGTCGTCGACGGCAGTGAAGTCGTCGTCTACGGACGCCAGTGCCCGCACGGGGCCACGAGAGGGATCGTCGGCGGGTGAGGGAACTGCACTCAGGGGCGTCATCGAATGGGCTCGTTTCGCTGGCGGGTTCGAGCAGGCGGTAGGGGCGTTTCGGTCAGGCGGCGGCGAGCTTGTCGAGGGCGTCGATCCGGAAACCGCTCCAGTGGGTGTTCTCGTCGACGAACACGACGGGCATCTGCCGGTAGCCGAGCCGATCGGTGACGAACTCGCGTGCTTCCGGATCTTCGGTGACATCGACGGTCACGTATTCGATGCCACGCTTGTCCAGCCGTCGCTTCGTTTGATCACAGTTGTTGCATTCCGGCTTCGTGTACACGGTGATCGACATGAATAACTCCTCGAGAGAACTGATTCGGTAGCCTCAATTCTATATCAATTCCCTCGAATTTGCCACAGAAAAGGACAGTCACAATTCGGATAATTCGTTGCGGGACAATCGTTTACATCAGCGCTTCCCTGACATTACATAGGATCGAATTTCGAATTACCGATATCGATTCAAGGAAAGAGAAGCATCCCCAATTCCAATTTCCTTATGGCAACGTAGAACCGATTCCAGCGACGGCTCGGACAAGCACGTCCAAAAAAGCAGAACGCCGCCGGAGCAAGAATGCTCGGCGGCGGCGGTGCGTGGAACGGCTGGCGGGAACGTGTGGGGGCGAGGGAAGGACGGCGCGCTGCTCGTCAGTGGTCGTCGTTGTGGGGAGTCCCGTTGTACCGGTCGGCATCGTGTTGGATTCGTTGCAGTACATCGCCGTTAGGATGATAGGCGGTACTGGTTCCGGTCCGGGGGTCGTATTCGATGGGGACTTCGTCGCCGTGCCTGGTGCGAAGCGTTTTGACACCGAGCGGGGGAACGTCGTAGGGCCAGCGTCCGGTTGCTTTGGCGAACCAGCCGTACACGTACATGTACAACGCTACGAGAACCACGGTCCCAGCGATGCAGACCCGTAGGTAGGTGTCGATTCGGCGGCGAAGGAAGCCCATATAGGTTCCACTGCAGCGTCGTAATGCTCGAGATGGTCGGGCGTCGGTTCCGCCGACAAGAGATCGAGGGCCTTGTTGTGGTCGGCCGAAGCAGTGGCGATATCCATGGTGTCTCGCTTCCTGTGTCGATGTCGGTCGGCGTCAGTGGTCGGACGCGGTGTTGCGACGTTGGTCGCCGATGGACTTGGCCCTGTTCGCGGTAGCGACGACCTCTTTCGTGCCTTTCGAGCCCAGTTCGTTGCCGATACGGACAAGAGCGAACACCAATGCCGCTGCAACAGCGGGAAATGCGAGTTCGATGATGCTGGCGGCGCCGGATCCCATCTTGACGTTGTACGCGGCAGCGGCGATCCCGAGGATGCCGACCGCAACAGCAGCAAATCTGTTGAGCCCGATACGAATCCGATCCACGGCGTCCGCTGACTCGAAGTAACGGGCCGCATTCTCTTCGCTGTCGTCGAACAGGAACTCGTGGCGGATCTTGGCGTGGTCACGGAAGGTGGTGAGAGGGTTCATCGGTTGTTCCTGTCGTCTTCGACGGTGGCTTGGGTGAAGCTGCGTTTCTGGTCGGCTTCGTACTCGTCGCGGGTGCTGTTGAACTGTCGTGCACTGAGGTAGCCGAACAGGATGGAGACCGCGATGAGGGCGACTTTCCATCCCCAGGCAACGTCCGGGTAAGTGATGGCGAAGACACTTCCAGCGACTACGGCGAGGCCGATGAGGGCGAGGGCGTTGCTGTGCAGTGCAGTTCGAGACGGCGTGCGTATGTAGAGGGTGCCGACGGCGTAGGCCCCGGTGACGAGTGCGACGAACACGATTAAGGCAGTGGTGTTGACGAAGTTCATGGGCGTGCTCCATTCCCGGTGGGCTGCTTCTGACTTTCACTTCGGATGTAGGTGTAGATGACGGTCATGCACACAGCAGCCGCGAGGACCCGCCATCCCCATGAGTAGGGCGCAGTGGCGACAACGACGAGAGCGGCGGTCACTGCGGGGATCAACAGCGCGATCGCGTTACTGCGCAGACTTGTTCGGTTCGGCTGCAGGGCGTAGACGGCCATGCACGTGAAGGAGGTCACGAGGCAGGCGATGGCTACGACCCCGGCGATGAGGTTGACGAGATTCAAGGGCGTTCTCCATTCATGGCTGTGGCGAGCTCGTCTCCGCGGATGCGGCGTCGAACGACCGATACGGACACGGCGATAGCGAAGAGCAGTACGACTCCGCAGACCGCGAATACGAGGGCACCAAGGAGGATGGCCGAGACGAGACCGAGCACCGGAAACTCGGGGGCCGGGTCACCACCGAAGAATATTTTGATGATGTCGTCGAAGGAGTCGACGACGGACCAGGTCATGCCGACTGCGATGGTCACGATTCCGATCGCTGCGGCTGCGGCTCCTGCCACTGCGGCACTGTTACGACCAGTGAGAATCATCGCGAAGCCCACGAACAGCGCTAGGGCACCTGCGCCGAAGATCAGTTCGGCGGTGCTGAACAGATCTATCAGTTCGGTAGGCGAGGTCTGAACGTTCACTGTCCTACTCCTGAGGTCCGGTCGACGGCGCTGTTCCGTTGTGGGCCGATCAAGGCGGCGGGGCCGGTGAGGCGGAGCGCGTGGACTCCTGCGGCGGCGATGATGGCCACTGCTGCGGTGCCGCCGATTTTCATGATCCAGTGCACTACGTTGTGGGGATCGTCGAGCTGGGTCCAGAGCCCTGCGATGGTGACGATGGTGCCGACGATCATGAGCAGGAACGCCCAGTTCGCCAGTGTGGCCTTCCCCTTGGTACGAAAAGCGAGATTGGCGACTGCTGCGGCGAAGACGATCGCTATTCCGGCGGTGATGAGCATGTGGTCTGCCCCCTCGCATTGTGTCGACTCGAGTTCTGCCGTGATCGACAGTTGTGTCCGTTGTTGTGTCGTTGATGGGTCATGTTGCCAGGTGGTGCCGACACACTGCTGGGTGTCGACACCACCGGGGCCGGGTTGGGTCAGCTGGTGAGCTGTTTGCGTGTGGTGGTTTCTATGGCGATCTTGACGTTGTCGTAGATACGGTCGGGGATGGTGACGATGCCGGCCGCGAGTTCCTCGACGGTGCGTAGCGCTGTCTCGCGTTCCTGCCCGGTGGACGAGGTGTCGAGGGCGATACCGAGTGCGCTGCGGATCCGGCGAACGGTTCGTTGGCCGTCGACGCTGGTCACGCGTAGGCCCATGGTGCGGGCGTAGCCGTCGGCGCTGCGCCAGGCGGTGCGTGCTTTCTGTGCGGCGACGGCGAAGGCCTGCACGCGTTCGGGTGTGTCGGGGCACTGTTCTGTCCGAACATCGTTCATGGCGGCGAAGGCGTCGATGAATGCTGCGGTGCGAGGCTCGGTGAGGTCGTCGAGCAGGGGCCTGATGAAGATGGAGTAGGGGTCGGCCAGGTAGGCGGCGTAGACGTCCGCGACCTCGCTGTAGACGGCGTGGGCGGCGGCGTAGTCGGCTTCGAGTGCCTTCTTGGCGTTGCGGCGGTCGACGACATGGCTGCGGGTCCGAACGATCAGGTACGCGGCCAGCACGAGGGCAAGCACCGCTATGACGATCCAGACCAGCGGAGTCCAGTCCATCGGAACGTCGGGGGCGGCATCGACCGTCGGCGGTGCCGGGGCTGCCGGAATCGCGGGCGCGTCGGCGGACGGCAGGTCCGTCGCCTCCTCGGTAGACACCGGCAAGAGCACCACTCGGACTGCAGTGGCGGCGATGGCGATGAGGAGCCCTCCCCCGCAGATCGGTAGGGCCTTACTGACGCCACCACCTGGATACTGAGGTCGAAAGACCATGGCTGCGCCGTAGGCCATGCCGAGGAGACCGAGCACGGTGCATCCCCACAGGACGTACGACAGGAACATTTCGAGGTCGGCGGTATAGGCGAGCGTCGGTTGGGGTATCGGGTTGTTCATCGGTGATGGGCCTTTCCGGTTCGGGTGGGGCAGGAAGATCACGGTTGGCGGGCGAGGTGTGCGTCGGCTGAGGCGGCGGCGACGTCGTAGCCGCCCCACGGTGAGCGGTTCGGGACCGAGCGAAGGCCGATGGTGACGCCGCGTCGGGTGATGACGGGCCATCCGGTGGGTCGCTCACCGACGAGCTCGATGACCTTCGCTGCCCACGCCTGGTCCTTCTGCGACGGTGCGCGTTCGGGGATCACGATCGGGAGGTCGTCGATCCAGCCGGGGTGGGCGTGATCGAGGGCGTCGCTGACTGCTTCGTGTTCGTCGGCGCGGTTCTCGCCTTCCCATGGGCAGCCGGTGCACGCGCCGCGGTAGACGTCGCCGCCGACGCACTGGCAGGCGGTGTCCCTGCTCGTGTCCGGGCAGCAGCAGTCGAGGTCCGCTGCAATGCAGGTGGGTTGGCAGGTGTCTGTGGGTGTGGACGGGTCGCAGATTCCCGGGCGGAACGCGCGGGAGGCGGCGCTCGAGCTGTGTTGCCCCCAGGTGGTCTCCCAGGTCTCGAATTCGGAGATGCGAGCTGCCACTCCTCGGGTGGGGCTGGCGAACAGGACCGGGATGCCGTGCCGCTGGACGTGCAGTTCCTGTTCATCGGCTTCGGCGGCGGCGAGCACCTCGAAGATGTCGATCTGGCCTGCGGTCTCGGTCATCACCGCACGCCCAGCTCGGTACGGGTGAGGGACTGCAGGGCGAGCGAGAGTCGTACGTCGCTGGCGTCGAGGACGACGGGGTGGGTGCGGCTGTACCAGGTGCCGGGTGCGTCGAGGATGGCGGTGACCTCGACGCGGCCTGCGGGCGCGGTGCGGTATCCGAGAATGTCGATGATCGTTCCGTCGAACTGGGTGTCGAGCGAAATCAGTTTCATTCCAACTCCTGTGAGGCGGCGCGCGGGCGCGGTGAGGGTGGCGGTCATGGGTGCTCCCCAGGTCGGGCGGAGAAAGAGGTGAGCGACGACGGTCGCGGGCTCTGCGCAGGTGTTCAGGACGGCAGACTCTGGCAGTCGGCGCATTCCCAACGACCGGCGGTCGAGGTGCAGGTCCGTCGTTCTTCGCAGAGCCAGCAGCTCTGGTTGCGCTTGCGGGGCGAAACCTGCTGCGCCGCAGCCACGGTGGCGGCCTGCGCCCGGTAGTGGTCGCGGGTGCTCGCGTCACGGGCAGCGAGGTCGGCGCGGACCTGCTCCGGATCGCGGGACGGTCCATCGGTCCGCACATTCAGCATGTCCCCGAAAGCCACGCGGCAGGACTGGCACACATCTCCCGGCACGACAACCGGAACAGCACACCCAGGTGGCGCGCAGTCATCGAACAGCGTTGACTGCCAATCGGATTGGCGCGGTTCGGTGCGGGTCGAGGACATACCCCAACCTTACAGCGTTTCGCTGTAAGGTTGCAAGGGGTTCGGCGAAGTTTCTACAGCGGATCGCTGTAAGGTGCAGGCATGTCGAGCACCGCACTACTATGCGTATCCACGAGGCAGTGATGGCTGCCGACGAACTGTCCCTCGCCGACGTTCTGGCAGTGATCGAACGCAGGACTGGCAAAGCGATTACATCGTCGACGTGGCGGTCCTACGTCGCACGGGGTCAGGCCCCCAAGCCCACCCGTCGCATCGGCAATGCCCCGCTGTACTCGCGCGACGATATCGAGCAATGGATCACCGACCGGCCCGGCAGCGGCGCGCGAACAGACCTGCGCGGGTGACGTCACCCGCACCAATCGTCAACATATCTTGACGAACGCGAGGGGCCCCGGCCATCGGGTGATGGTCGGGGCCCGTCTGTCGGGGCGGTTTCGGTCAAGCGTCGTCGTCGACGGCGGCGTAGGCGTCGTCGACGGTGATGTTGCCGATTGCGGCCTGTTCGACAGGGGTCAGGGTGTGTCCGCTGTCGGCGAGGAAGGTCAGGTAGCTGTCGATGCCGACCATGCCTCGGTAGTGCTTGGCGGAGAACCGCCAGTAGTCCTTGGCATCCTGGGGCCCGGTGAGTCGGGCCTCGAACGCGGTGAGCACACGGGCGAGGAGCAGCACCTCGGCGCGCGCAACGGTGGCGCTGTCGGCTTTCTGCGGTACCTCGCGTAGGGGGGAGCCCATGATGTCGGCGTAGCGCTCCCCGCATTTGGATTCGGTGAACACATCACCGTGGGTGGCCAGGACCCTCACCATCCACTTGGTGGCGTTCTTCGGGACGTCCTTGCGTGAAAGCAGGCCGGTGAGGAATGTTCGACGGGCTTCGGTCGCGGTCGCTCCGGCACGGTTGAGTGCCTTGACCTTTCGGCGTTCGGCCCGCTCTTTCTCGATGCGTTCGGCTTCGGCGCGCGCTGCCTTGCGTTGGGCCGGGGTCAGCCCGTCCTGAGCATCGTCATCGGATGGGCCGTTGGCGGCGATTCGCTCGGGTGCGAGTTCGAGGCCGGCCGCAGCGCGGTTGTCGTGACGGAGGAAGAACTCGTAGCTCCAGCCGGGCACTTTCTCGACCGTGTTGGCGTGCCGCCGGTCGCCGTCGGGTTCGGCGTTGTCGTCGTCCTCGGTGTCGAAGTCGATGTCGTCTTCGGCTACTTCGTCGCGGGTAACCTTGTCGACCCAGATGGCACCGGTCGCGTGGACGTGGATATGCCACAGGTGCGGTGCCCTCTCGGTCGCGTCGGCCGGGACCGCGCCACCGTCGGCGGTACGTAGGTCGGCGAGGGAGAACCACTCCCCCTCGCTGGTGGACGGCTCGTCGTGGAGCAGGGTGAATCCGCGTGCGATGTGGTCGGCGGCGGCAACTCGCGTGGCTGCTCGTTCGTCGACTCGGCGCTTGATGGTAGCGAGACGGTTCTCGATGCCGTAGCCGAACTCGAAGACTCTCTCCACAGCGTCGGTGACCCACGGCTCGATCTCGGCTGCGTCTTCGAGATCGGCCAGAATCGCAGCCCCTTCGAGGGTGAGCTGACGGTCGTCGAGCTGCTGGCGAGCACGCTCAGATCGTCCTGCGCGACCGGCCTTCTCGACGTACGCCTTGGGGACGTGCAGTGCGGTCGCGACCTTCTGCACGCTCAGCCCCAGATCGCGCAGCTCGGCGACGCCAGCGGCGTGTTGGCCCCTGGTGAGGGCTTCGCGCTGATCGTTGAGGTTGATCTGCTCGGTGATGCGCTCGATGCCTGCTGCCCGCTCGTCGGTCGTCTGATCACGCACCATCACCGGGATCGAGGCGAGGCCGGCTTCTCGGGCGGCGAGGACGCGGCGTTGCCCGTCGCGAACCGCGAGGGTCCCATCGGCGCGGCGCACTGCCAACACAGCCTGGCGGACGCCGAGTTCGGTGATGGAGGCGATGAACTCGGGTGCAGCGGTGATGTCGACACCCGTGCGGACGTTGGCGGTGATGTCGAGCTCGTTCGGATCGGCGTCGACGAGGGTGTAGCCGGTGGAGGTCGGTGCGGGCGTGGTGATGGTCATTGGTTTCTCTCTCCCCTGATGTGATGTGATGCGGTGGGGCACCGGGCAGATTCCAGCTGCCCGGTGCCTCGTCGATTCGGGCCGGTCGGTCACGCTGGGTTGCACTCCGGGCAGTCGTCGTCGCATTCGATGCCGAACAGCCACTCGACTGCCGGGAATTCGCCGAAGATGTCAGTCGCGACGTCGGCCTGCGGTCCGGTCCGAGTCACGGTGGCCTCCCAGATGGGATCGTCTGTGCCGATGTCGGACCAGTCCCCGATCACCTCGTAGCCGTGAGCGGTCAACAATTCGACCGACGCGGCACGGGTCCAGGACTCCGAATCGGTTGTTGCCAAAAGGAAATCGATATCACCGTCAATGCCGCGGATCGTCACCCCCACCCGGCCATCGGCTCGTTCGTCTCCGAATTCGGAGGTAATCGCGGTCAGATTCCGCCTTGTTTCTTCCATACCTCAACCTTACAGCGTTGCGCTGTAAGGTCAAGTGCTGCAACACTTCTCGTGGAAACTACTCAACGCTCGACACCAAGGTCCGTATTGCCGCCGGACCCGTTTCGCATCGCAGGGCGAACCATGCCTGCGCTCAGGACGGACCCGCTTTGCGGGTGGGGTTTTCGATGCGAGGGCGCAGGTTGTAGGTGTCGTACCACTGCTGCGCGGCTTGCTTGCTCATGCCGAGGATCTCGCCGATCTTCGACCACGGCACAGGCCGCTCCCGACCCCGAAGTCGTTTGATGATGGCGTACCGATCAGAGGTCATCATCGAAACCAGGAAGGCATTGATCTCCAGTGCGTCGACGTCAGAAATGGCTGCGGCCAAACCTCGCTCGGCGTTCGCCTCCCATGTCGCGGCATCCTTGCTTCCTTGCTCGCGGACCATCTGCGCGAGGTCGACATCGACGAGAGCGTCGTTGTATCGGACGTAGAGCTCGGTCAGCTCGGTCGGGGTGAGGACCTTCTCGGATTCCATAACGTCAAGATATCTTGACGCTTACGATTCGTCAAGATATCTTGACGTTAGGTGCTTCGGTCAGGCGACCGGGGTCGCCGCTTCGGCAGGGCACCACTGCTGTTCCAGGCGAAGGAAGCCCTTGCCGTTTCCGATCGGTATCTGGAAGCTGAGGCAGCAAAGCCACTGTCCACGTGATGTTTTCACCCACGCATGGAGCAGACCGGGGGCTTTGACGTCCATCGAGAGACCTTCGGAGCGGACCTTGAGCGGCGTCCCGTCGCGGAATGATCCGCCTCCGGACGAGCCTGCCACGGTGAGCGCCACGTTGACGAGGACTCGCTGGGGTGGATCGACGATGCGGCGCGTGGGGGGATCGAAGGTCACAGGCCAGTTCTCGTACAGATCACCGTTCATTGCGCGACCGCCAGTCGGTGCGGCCGGTGAACGGGAGTTGCATCGGCACCCGCCAGGGCCCAACGCACGCCGTGCTCGCCGAACGTAGGTGCAGTGAGGGTGAAGCGGCCTGTGCGCTGGGCGATTCCGCGTCCATGGACGGTGGTCTCGAGGGTGATCGAACGGATACGACCCCTCCCCTGCTCGATGCCGCCGTAGCCGACGGGGCGGGAGGAAATCGTCACGTCCAGGCCGGGCATTCGACCGTCCGTGATCGCGAATATCCCTGCGTGAGTGCGGTTTCGGGCCAACAGAGCCCGCGCGCGGGTCGGCGGAACGTCGCGACCGTGGACGGTACTGATGACCAGATCGATCCCATCAATGCAGATATTGGCGGCATCGAGAGGGTCTGCCTGACCGGGGTCGATCAGGGCGATCTTCGACAGATCGCCGCCGTGTTCGTGGACGGCAAGGAGCCCGAACTTGGGTTGCCCGATCAGGGCGACGTGGTGGCCGGCCGCGGTGGCGGTGGCGACGAGTCCTACGAGAATCGATCCTGCACCGGTAATCGACAGGGCCGTTCCGCGGGCCAGTGCACCGCGTGGGAGCAGTTCCGACAGCGGCATGGGCACCGGCAGGGTTCTGAGGGTTCGCGAGCGCACAGGGCCGCTCGAGGCTCGTTCATTGCCTTCGGTCGCGACAACCTCCGCCGTCGGCTGCGCTGGGGCGAATGCGGGCGAGTCGTCGGAGCCGGTGGGTGCGTGGTCGCGGCGGCCGGGAATCGCGGCCATGCTGCGGCGAAGGGCGGCGAGCTGCGCAGCCTTGTCCAGGTTGGTCAGGTCAGGGATCGAGTCGGCGATACCGGCCATGAGTGCGACCTTTCGCCGAACGGATCAGTCCCCTCAATCTATGGGAACATACGTTCGATGTCGAACTACCTGCATACGCCCGACGCTGGTCTTGTTTCGTGAACCCTGGAGGCGTTCACGAGGTGGTCGAGCGTGAGTTCGGGGTCGGCTGTCAGGTGGCGATGTTCGGCGAGAACACGGGTGACGCGCTCGAGGTCGGCGCGCACGGTCGGGTCGTCGGGGTCGTAGCCCTCGTCGACGATGGCGGCGCGTTCGTCTGGGTCCATGCCTATTTCGACGCGTCGGCGTCGGGTGCGGTTCCCGCGTCGTAGATCAAGTCGTCCGATCCCTCGTAGCGATAGGCCCGCTGCCGCTCGGCAGAGTCACCCACCCGTCCTGTCCATGATCGGGATCCGGATCGAAACTGCGGTCACTGGTCATAGAAGCAGTATCCCTTCCGCCCCGGTCAACCGACTATGGCAACATCGAACCGAACGGTCGGGACCGGACAAAATGGAAGTAGCCCTCAGCAATGCGTAAAGCTGCAACAGCCGTCTTCGCCCTAGCCGCGGCGATACCTGTTTGCCTGGCGATGGCGACACCCGCTGCCGCTGCCGACACATCCGTCACTGCCAGCTTCAGCACTGCCGGTAACACCGTCACGGGCAGTTTCACCAACACTCGAGACCAAGACATCGTCTGCATGTTTCTTGGCATGTATGAGCCGTTCGTCCGCGACAAGCAGTATCCGGACGAACTCATCGAGCAAGGCAGAGCCTTCATCAGTGACACCCAAATATGGGTCCCCGCGGGCACAACCGCAGGCGAGACCATCGAAAACTTGCCTGTCGGCCAGGAATACTTCGTCGAATGGGTATGTGCTCAACCAGACCCAAGAGGAGGGGGCAACCTATCGGTCATGGGGTGGGGCACGCCAGGAATCCAGCAGGAACGCTTCGAAGTCACAGCGCAGACCTCCAGAATCGTGGTCGGTGAATCGGTTCCGCCCGAAACACCGTCGACGCCGGATTGCACCGGGTCGGTATGCCTACCTACCGGATCATCCGGACGCTGATCCGGTAGGTAGGCATACCGACCGGACCCGAGCAGGATGGCAGTCCCCGTTGCGCCCGCGAGGTCGGGCGGTCAGCTGTTGACGAGTTGGCTGGCTCGCTGAAACGTCACTCCGAGAAGCGCTCCGATGTCGCGGACCGGCACCTGGGCGTCGGCGAGCTTCTTCGCGAAGGCCTCGGTACTCGCTCTGACGCGGGCTTCGTCCTCAGCCAAGCGTGCTCGCTGTGTCGCGATCTCGGCGATACGGACTGCCAGATCCTCTCCCCCGGGTTCGAGTTCGATATGTTGCTCGATCTCGACGTCGGCGAGAGCGACACCGGTTTCGAGGGCGATGAGTTCTTTCGCCGCGGTGGGGACATCGTCGACGCGACGGGCCTGGGTGAGGGCGTCGAGTTCGGGGACAGCGATCATCCACCACTTGCCGTCGCGGGTGACCGACACCGTATAAGTCTTGCTCACTGCTGAGACTCCTTCATCGCTGCGAGGATCTTGCGGTAGACGCCGGGCGAGATCGTCCGGTGCCCGTCGGGCACGGTCACTTTCACCGCGCCGTCGGCCGAGACCCACGTGCTGTGCGATCCGACCGTGCGTACCGAGGTGAACCCGGCCGCTTTGAGGGCCTTGACCACTTTTCGTGTGGGCTGCTCGGTAACCATGACTTTAGTCTAGTCGACTGGACACTTTCTAGTCAAGTCAACTAGACGTTATTTGCTTCCACATCGGCTGAGGTGGTCGGCCGAAAGGATGCGGCGATGTCGCACTCCTCCATCTGGTGCAAGCGTCGGGGCTTTCACGCTGGTAGATGGGCGCGGCATGTCAGATGAGTCAGCCGATCGTACGAAACTGGCAAACCGTAAACGTTCCAGAGTACCACGGTCGGAACTCCGGGCAGGAGTATTTTGAGACACTGAAGATGCGGCCCTATAGGCTTGGGTCAAGGATACACGCGCTCAATAGAAAAATAACTCAGTGCTTTCTATCCTGCGCACGATTCCGTGAAGAGGAATATCGGTCCTTCCATTCCTCTAGATCGTCATCATCTTCTAAGGCCCGCTTCTTTGCAGCTTTCTCCAGAAGGGCCTTCCGTGTCTTTTCCCTGAAGGCATTCGCTCTCTCAACATTCTGCTTCTGCTGTGCATACTGGCCAAGGACTTCCTTAGCGCGACCATACTGACCCTCGCTGGAGAATCGAACACAAGTTAGAGGGTGTGACATCATTTCACCCGATTCGACGTCCACCAAATATGAAGCGCCACAGACGAATACGTCAATCAAGCCTTTAGCTTTCAACGAACGTGCGGCACGTCGAATTGCGACTTTCTTGGACCTGGCATTACTGGCTTTTTGCACCATCTCTTCTATATCCGGTAAGCCCGCTGAATATAACGAATATCTACCGGCGGGTTGCTTTGAAATCGGAATATAATCGCGCTCCGGGGTATAAAGGGGGCTCCACGAACTGGGCCATGGCCCACCCTTTGTCCTCTTCGCGAGCGCGGCCAATATAGCCACTTCGACAGACCCGAGGCCTCTGCTCATGCCTGAGCTTACCACATATGTGTTGCTCTAGTCTTAAATGACGCGAAGAGCTGCTAACTGTTTCATTGCAATTTTAAACGATGCTTTGTGGTTAGTTAAGTGATGCGATCATAATCGGCAAGGTGCTATCCAGGCCTCAATCCTAACAAAATGACACCTGTAAATTGCGATTAAGACTCAACCTTTAAAAATCTAAACGGTGCGATCGTACGTTGAACATGCATAGTAATTATAAGCGTTGCGATCCATAGAATCTGTGGGCAGCCAGCGAGTCGCGTAGTACATTCGCAATTGTTCGGCGATACATTCAGTTCCTATCCAGGACGTCGGTACTCACACCTCTTTCGTAGAGACCTTGTTTGGCAGCAAGGAGCACCGACGTGCTGGACAGAACCCACACCCAACCGGCACGGAATCAAGGAGTCAGCGTGACACAGGAAGATGATGGAAGTGGCCGGCGCAACGGATCCGGCGCAGGTGCCGCCCCTGTTGGGGCTTTGGTTCGATGGACTGTTGTGTGCGGTCTGGCGGCTATGCCATTCGGCATTCTCGATAGTTGGACTACCGCCGGGCAGGTCTTCATAGCTACCGCCAGTCTCGCGACAGCGATACGGACTGCCAGCGAACGCAAGCAGTCGAACGGGTAGTCGAGGGGGTGCCGGGCTTGCGCGTTGGCAGGCGGCAAACCCGGCATCCCGCTCAATCCCAACCGGCACGGCAAGGACCGTGAGTAAGACTAGACCTCCCTTTCGGAAAGGCAACACCTGCAAGGACCGAACCCGGCATGGTTGAGTCAGGCGATATGTTCTCAAGCGTGACCGGGAAGTAGACGCTCATAGGCTGCGGCGGCAGATCGTACGGGATCGATCCTCGTGTCTTGCCTCGGTATGAACTCGACAGGTGCGCCCACGGTGATCTCCAGCGGGACCTGGGCGAATCGCACCTTTCTGCTGTAGCTCGCAGCCTGGCAGAACTTGCATGGTTCCGCGCCTTCTCGCCGATTATGTCTTTTCCGTCCTTCTATAGCGGTTGTGATGAGTCGAACTGTACAACCGTATCGGGCGAATTGCGTTGCAGCTCCGGCTAATAGGGCGCGCGCTGACAGATCACTGTTGAATCAGCGCGCCGCATGCGCGTAGTCACGATCGCTGCTGCCCACCGGGGCGTAGTCGTCGACGCGGTAGTCCGAACTCGTCTGCGCGTCGCCGCCGTCGTGGTCGTGGTCGTGGCCGGAGTATTGGTCGTTGCTGGGATCGGCGGCGTGTGCCTGGTTGGCCAGGATGGGGGCTGCGGTGCTGCGTTCGGCGGCGATGTTCTGCTGCACCTGAGTCCAGGTCTTGATGTGCCGCGAGACCGTCGAAGTGTGCAGTTCGAGGTGGCGTGCGATATCGCTCAGCGACCAGTCGGGATGCGCGAGGTAGAGGTCGACGCTGGTCCACACGGCAGGTTTGAGCAGTCCGTTGTCGAGATCTTCGTCTATACCGGCAATGCCCGATGCCGTGGCGGCAGTGTCCTGTTCGACCTCGATGCGGGTGGTGGGGTCGTCGGTCCGGGCTGGTGCGGCCACTTGGGCGGGAGTGCCAGCAGTGTCGATCTTGGTCGTGGACCGGCGTCGGCGTGGTGCGCGTAGGACGACCGCGACGACCTCGCTCATCGTGAGGACCATCGCGGGCGCTAATGCTGCTATTGCAGCTGCGACGGCAGCGTTGAGGACGGTGGCGGTCAAGACTGCGTGATAGGCGTTGCCTGCGATGGACAAGATCGCCGAAACGGTCAGCACTGCGACGACGAGTCGCCGGCCTCGCCTGGTGGCAGCGTCGGTGTGTTGAGAGAGGGCGATCCGGATGACGGCGGCCGCGAGGATAGGGCCGTCAAGGGCGACGGGGATGACCCAGGCGTCAGCCGGGTCGATGCCGGCCATGACGGCGAGGTCGAGCAGGGTGGAGAAAGAGAGCTTGAACGAGGCCGCGCCGACGATGATGGCAATGGTCAGGCCGGTGATCAGTGCGCCGGTCAGTACGCGTGGGTGGATGTCGAGGGTGTCCTCGCTGGTTGCGTCGAGGTCGAGGGCATTAGCGTTGCTCATTGATCGCAGGTCCGTTCTGTGATCGACCGGCCCCGGTGGTGTGTGGAGCACTACCGGGGCCTCTGTGTCGGCTGGTGTGTGGTGGCGCGGTTGCTGGCGAGCTAATTTCTGGTCGTTGCGGTGCGGGGTGAGCTGGTATCGCGTTGGTGGCGCGCACGAGCAAGCGAGGCGTAAACAGCAGAGCGACTGAGGCCGTACAGGTCCATGAGGGAAGCTGCACCGAATCGTCCGGACTCGTAGTCTTCGAGGATGCGTTCGTGTTGCAACGCAGTGAGTTTGGGTTTACGACCGGTCATCCGGCCCTGCTCTTTGGCGATGGCCACACCTTCACGGGTGCGTGCGCGCGTCAAGTCGGCCTCGAATTCGGCCATCGCGCCGAGGACGGTGAAGAACATTTTGCTCGCCGGGTCGCCGGGGCTGTAGACCTGGCCACCGTAGATCAGGCGAGCACCCTTGCTGTCGAGTTCCGTGACGATGGCGTGGAGGTCGGTGACTGAGCGGCCGAGTCGGTCGAGTTTGGTGACGACCAGAGTGTCCCCCTCCCCCACTGCGGAAAGGGCTTCGTTCAGACCAGGTCGTTCTCTGTTGCGTCCGGTATAGCCGCGGTCGGTGTAGATGTTGCCGGTGTCGACGCCGAGCTTGCGGAGGGCTGTGCGCTGCGCTCGCAGATCCTGTCCGCGTGTGGAGCATCGCGCGTACCCGATCAGGTTTTCGTCCACCTGAAGCCCTCCATCTCGAAACCCGCCATCAAACTGGACTTTCTTGCAGGACTATCTACCAGGACACCGACAGGCTGGTCGAGCACCTACCCGACTGTCAGTTTCAGAAGTCAGCTGCACTTGTTCAGAAGTGGGTGTCATACAGCCACTGTTAAAGGTAGACCTGTTGTCAGTTTCAGAAGACGAGTGCACGAGTTCAGAAGTGCGCTGCACTTGACACCTCTCAAGTAATCTAGCGAAAACGCTAGATTGCTCCTTTGGTGCTTTGACTGCCCGATCGTCCGAACCTAGGCGCTCACTTATGACTACGTGTCTTTAACCTTCGTTTTAGACACGCCCTGGATTTGACACGGCAAGGACGATGAGCGTGTGTGTCAGAACTCATGTTCAAAACCGACACGCCGAAACGTGTCCCTACGACGAGTTGTGACACACTCGACCCTGTGGGAGAACTTCTGGGCTACGCGAGGGTGTCGACGACCGATCAGAGCGCCGACGCGCAGAGCGAAGCTTTGAGCGCTGCCGGGTGTTCGAGAGTGTGGACGGAAACTGCGTCGGGTGCGACGACGTCTCGGCCGCAGCTGTCGGATCTGTTCTCGCATCTGCGGCGCGGCGACACGTTGGTCGTGTGGCGACTCGACCGTCTCGGGCGATCACTCCCCCATCTCCTCGAAACGGTCGAGCAGCTCGACGTCGATGGCGTCGGATTCCGCTCGCTGACCGAAGCGATCGACACGACCACCTCCGGCGGAAAGCTGATCTACTCCATCTTCGGAGCGTTGGCGGAATTCGAACGCAACCTCATCCGCGAACGCACCAACCTCGGACTGGCGGTGGCACGCGCCCAAGGGCGACTCGGTGGCCGACCACCGGCGATGTCCGGGACGCAAATCAAACAAGCGAAGCGAATGCGCACCGGCGGAATGTCACTCACCGACATCCGAGAAGTGCTCGGAGTGTCGCGATCGACGCTGTACCGGCACTTGAAATAGCCCACCGCCAATCGCCGTTTCTCGCACATGGCCCGCCGGGCCGATGCGAGTCAACTTCCGAAGCTGCCACCGTGGGGGTCTCGGGCACATCGACGACTTTGAAAATCGATGGACGCATGATCAGCCACGAGAATTCGTCTGCTTCAATTCCGTCATGACCGAACCGGTAGAGATCACAACGACACCACCCACCATTGGTGACACACTCCAAGTGCGACGCCTAGAGGGCGGCACCGCTACCGGGACCGTAGTCGAGGACTTCGCCGACTACTTGCTGACCGTCCCCGCCGCCGGCCGAGACTGGGCCATGCCCCATCGATGGGCCATCGCGTCGGAAGACGGAACGCTGATCTTCGCCGACGACGCCGACATCATCGAGCACCACAAATCCGAACCGTCGACGACAGCACCGACAACACCGAACGACATCAGCGACAAGACCTGACCGGTGGACATCTACTCAATTCTGGTTGCCTCGGTCATCGGGTCCGCGGCCGTACTAAGCATTGCCATACCAGTCCTGCTGGCCATGACGATCATCGACATCACGCGGGCGCTGCGAAACCGCACCAAAGGTTCCCCAGGCCAACACCCGGCGTCAGCACGAAGTGCAGCCAACTTCTGACACTGACAAACGTCATCGACACTACTGATCCTCGCGTTGATCGCCCTCGCTGGTGGGAAGTCGATTCACGTCGCGATCACCGTAGGAATCACCCCATTTCCACACGCCACTGAGTGCATCGCGAACTTCGCTACCGCCCCGACGACGGCGTAGGCGCGTGGTACGCATGGCGTACTCACGGAGTCGATCACGGACATCGGCGTCCAGGTCTGGGCCACTGGGCAGATTCAAGGCCCACCACAACCGGCGCCGATACTCCGCACCCGAAATCCCGAACGCCACGAAGATGTCTTCGTCATCGGCACCTCCATAGGGTTCCCAGCGCACCGCGAACCCCACAAAAGTCTCTGCCGACCGCTCTTCCGTCATACCGATGATTCTGGTCGACGTATCGACCCGTCCGCACATCGGCCGCCCACCCCCACCACAGCCTTGAACACCCCGACCTGTGGTGCCGCTTGTGCAGTTCACTTCTGCACTCAGAATGTCAGAAGACGACTGCAATCACGGGTAAAATCCCAGCAAATCGTGCAGCCTACTTCTGAAACTGACACCTGTAGTCCGTCTCGAGCAGTCGCGGTCTTCCTACACGAAATGCGAACGTTCCCCTTTCGCCCGCGGCGGTGAACCTTCCCATTCATCACCCTCGCATCGATGATTTATACCCCTAGGGGTACTTGCATACCCCCCTAGGTATGTGCAACAGTAGGTACACCCCGCCAGGAAGGATTGCCATGTGCTACCCCGTCGCATGCCCGACATGCGGTAAGACCACCTGGGCCGGCTGCGGGCGCCACATCGACAGCGTCATGAAGAATGTCCAACGGCCGCAGCAGTGCACCTGCTCGTCGAGCGAGGCACCCGATCCAGCTAGGCGCACCGGCTTTTTTCACTCCCTGTTTCATCGCTGACACCTCACCTTTAAGTCTTCGAGGAAGCTTTTGGGCCTTCGTGGCCTTGTCATATACCCCCACCCGTATTTAGGAGAATGCTATGTCCGTGCCCGCTACCGCGGCGGCTACCGACCGACACGACCGTGACCGGCCACCTGCACCTGGCGCACTCGGCCGCCTGGGGAGCGCGATGGTCACGCGTCGCCGCTGGGTGTTCGGTATCTGGCTGATCACCCTAATCGCCCTTGGATCAGCTGCACCAACGGTGTTTTCGTCGTTGGCCGGGGCCGGCTGGCAGGCCAACGGATCCGAATCCGTCCAGGTACGCGAACTCGCCCAGCAGCATTTCGGCGGCAACTCCTCTGCAGCAGTGCAGGTCGTCGTTCACTCCGACACCGCCTCGATCGAAGACCCGGCGATGCAGCAGACACTCACCGACGTCGCGGCTGTGTTCGACAGCGACACCCGCTTCGGCGAGATCGTCGCCCCCCAGCCGGGCATGACCATCAGCCCCGACCGTCACACCGGCATCCTCATCGCCGGCGCAGACACGAGTACCGACGACATGGTCAAAGCCGTCGACGAGGTCAAAGGCGAGCTGACCGCACTGTCCGGCAACGGTATCGAGATCTACCCCACCGGGTCGTCAGCACTGTGGTCGGACTTCAACAAAGCCAACCACGACGCCATGATCCAGGCCGAATTGTTCTCCTGGCCGGTCACTTTGGCGATCATGGTGCTCGCGTTCGGCTCTCTCGTCGCCGCGGGATTGCCGCTGCTACTCACCGTCGCCGGCCTGGTCGCATCCGCAGGCGGACTTGTTCTGCTCAACGGCGTCACGCCGATCTCGGTGTGGGCGATGAACTTCGCGATGATGTTCGCCCTCGCCCTCGGAATCGACTACGCCCTGTTCATCGTCGCCAGGTTCCGCGACGCACTGCGCAACGCCGATCCGCGTGCCGCGGTCGCCGAAACCATGGACACCGCAGGCAAAGCCGTGGTCCTGTCCGGACTGACCGTCCTGGTGAGCCTCTCGGCCGTCCTGCTCGTTCCCGCACCGGCGGTGCGCACCATGGCCGTCGGCATCATGCTCGCAGTGACGTTCGTGCTGATCGCCACCATGACCCTGCTCCCCGCAACCCTGGGTGCACTCGGCTCCAAGGTCAACGCCGCATCCTTGCCCTACGCCAAGCGTCAGCAGCACCGCTCCCCGAAATTCGCAGCCTGGGGTGAACTGCTCCACAAGCACCCCTGGCCGTTCGCTCTGGTGTCCGTCGGCATCCTCATTGCGCTGGCCCTTCCGGTCCTCGGACTGAAAGTGGCAATGCCCTCGATCTCCGTCGTCCCCGAAGACGCACCGGTTCGCCAGGGCTACGAGCTCGTCCAGGCCCAGTTCGGTGACGGCGCACCCGGCGCACTGCAGATCGTCGTCCCGTCCGCGGATGCCGCCGCGACCGCCACCGCAGCCACTACCGTCGACGGAATCTCGATGGTCACCCCGCCCCAGCCTGCCGCGGACGGCTCAAACTACTCACTGCTACAAGCACTTCCCACCGTTGACCCCTCGGACGAGAGAATGGGCACCATCCTCGGTGACCTGCGCGCCGAACTCCCGGAGTCGGCGTTGGTCGGCGGTGCCCCAGCGGAGAACCTCGATCTACAGCAAGCACTGAACGACTACCTACCGCTGGTGATCGGCATCATTCTGGCGCTCGGTTTCATCCTGCTGCTCGTCGCACTCCAAGCACCCCTGATCGCGATCCTCGGCACCGCCGTCAGTCTGCTCTCGACCGCCGCAGCGTTCGGGGTCGCGAAACTGATCTTCCAGGACGGGCACGGCGCATCACTGCTCGGATTCACCCCGCAAGGCTTCCTCGACGGCTGGGGTCCGGTGTTCTTCTTCGCGATGATCTTCGCCATCGCCATGGACTACACCGTGTTCCTGCTCGCCACCGCGAAAGAGCACTACGAGAAGACCGGGGACCCGAAAGCCGCTCAGGTCGACGGCCTCGCCCACTCCGGCCGGGTCATCTTCGCCGCCGCCGCGGTCATGGTCGCAGTGTTCTTCACCTTCGCACTCTCCGATCCGCTCCCACCGAAGGAGATGGGCATCATCCTCGGCGTCGCGGTACTGCTCGACGCCTTCTTGATCAGGCTGATCCTGCTGCCGGTCCTGCTGCGTTTGAGCGGACACGCCGCATGGTGGTCACCGGCCTGGCTGCGCAAGGTGTTGCCCTCGATCAGCTTCTCGCACTGACCACCCTTACAACCCGAACGGAGCAATCATGATCGATCCGAACACCACTCGCTCGTCCGCGTTCGCGGGCTGGCCGATCGAACGTATCGTCCCCGCCCTCGCCGCCGGCGTCACCGCCACCGGCCTGGCCCTCGGCGAACTCCACGCACCGCAGTGGCGACTGCTCAGCGCGTTCGCTGCCGCGAACCTCGCCCTTTACGCAGCGGTCGGCTGGTGCCCGGCCAGCGCGCTTCTCACCAGGGTGGGCGTGCCGAGTATTCGCCAGCCCCGAATCGGGTAGGCCCAGATCACCGCAGTTCGACGACCGAAAGGAACTTCCCTTATGAACATCGCACTCTCGACCACTCTGACCGACACCGACTTCGACACCGCAGTCGACGCCGTCAAAGCCTCCCTCGCAGATCAGGGATTCGGTGTTCTCACCGAAATCGACATGCAGGCCACGTTGAAGGCCAAACTCGACGAGGACATGGAGCAGTATCTGATCCTCGGTGCCTGCAATCCCACCCTCGCGCACCGCGCCGTCGGAGTCATGCGCCAGATCGGGTTGCTGCTGCCGTGCAATGTCGTCGTCCGCGCCGACACGAGCGCACCCGGATCGATCATCGTCGAAGCCATGAACCCCGACATCATGGTACAAGCGACAGGCGAACCAGCACTCTCCGACGTCGCGGCGGAGGCCACCACCAAGCTCCAGGCCGCCATCGACGCACTCGGTGGCCAGGACACAGCACACAGCTGATGACCCTGACGCTGGCCCTGGTCCTCGGCGTCGCCGTCGGCATCCTGCTCGGTCTCCTCGGCGGCGGTGGGTCGATCGTCGCCGTCCCGGTTCTCGTCTACGCCCTGGGAATGGACCTGTCGGAGGCGATACCGACATCGTTGCTGGTGATCGGTGTCGCCTCGGCGACCGGGGCCATCCCCAAGGTGCGGGCGAAGCTCGTCGAATGGCGACTGGCGGCGATCTTCGCGGCCACCGGTATCGTCGGCACGCTGGTCGGCAGCGTCCTGGGCAGGCATCTGCCCGAGGCCGCAGTGATGATCGGCTTCGCGATCGTCATGATCATCGCCGGGGCGCGGATGCTGCGCAGCACCGACGATGTCGGAACCGCTTGCAAGACAGGAAGTTCCGGGATCGATTGGCGGCGATGCGCACCACGGTCCATACCGACCGGGTTCGGGGTCGGTGTCCTCACCGGACTGTTCGGCGTCGGCGGAGGATTTCTGATCATCCCCGCTCTGGTGCTGTTGCTGGGAATCGAGATGAGTGTCGCTGTCGGAACGTCGCTGGTGGTCATCGTCGCCAACTCCGCCGCCGGACTGATCGCTCAGGCCGACGGGCTCGGCGGGAACTGGCCACTGACAGCCGCGTTCGCCGGTGCGGCGATCGCAGGCTCGCTGGTCGCCGGAAAACTGAGCACACGCATCGACACCGACAAGCTGCGCACGTGGTTCGCCTACCTGGTGTTCGCCGTCGCGGGCTATGTACTTGTCGACACCCTCGTTCTTTCATGACCGACTGCACACACCGAACCGATGCCCCCGGGGGTAATCTGGAAGGACTACCACCATCACACACCCTCAGGAGACCGCAATGATCGGCGACGAAGACAGCATCGCATTGGTACTCAACCGTCTGCGCCGCGCACACGGCCAACTCGCCGGTGTGATCGGCATGATCGAGAACGGACGCGACTGCAAAGACGTCGTCACTCAACTCGCCGCCGTCTCCCGCGCCCTCGACAAAGCCGGATTCAAGATCGTGGCCACCGGCCTTCGTGAATGCATGACCGGCGACACCGCAGACAACAAAGAGCCCATGACCGAAGCAGAACTGGAAAAGCTCTTCCTCGCACTGGCCTGAACGAGGACGTTTCACGTCAGAAACGAGGCCGACCCGATTACACCGTAGGAGTACCCCGTGAGCACCACCGATCCAGACATCGCCATCATCGAAACGTCGAGCCTCGGCGACCGCAGCTACCTGATCAGCCACGACGGCATCGCCGTCGTGATCGATCCCCAACGTGACATCGACCGCGTCCTGGCACTGGCCACGGAGAAGAACGCCACCATCACCCACGTACTCGAAACCCACATCCACAACGACTACGTCACCGGCGGACTCGAACTCGCACGCGCCACCGGAGCCGAATACGTTGTGCCCGAGGGTGACCCGGTCGAATTCGAGCGACGGGCAGTGGGGGACGGCGATGTCGTCGACGCGGGATCGGCGACGTTTCAGGTCATGCACACCCCGGGCCATACACATCATCACGTCAGCTACGTACTGCAACTCGGAGACGAACCGATCGCGATCTTCACCGGCGGCTCGATGCTCTACGGATCCACCGGCCGCACCGACCTACTCGGCTCCGAACACACCGACGAGCTCACCCATGCCCAGTTCCACTCGGTCCGTCGAATCGCCGCCGAACTCCCCGCCGACGTCGAGGTCTACCCCACCCACGGATTCGGTAGCTTCTGCTCCGCGACCCCCACCAGCGGCGACTCGTCGACCATCGGTGAACAGCAACAGTCCAATCCCGCGCTGACCCAGGACGAACAAACCTACGTCGACGAGTTGATCGCAGGACTGTCGGCCTACCCCGCGTACTACGCCCACATGGGCGTCATCAACACCGAAGGCCCCGCACCGATCGACCTGTCCACCCCAGAACCCGTCGACCCCGACGAACTACGCCGCCGCATCGACGACGGACAATGGGTCGTCGACCTCCGCGCACGCACCGCCTTCGCTGCCGGACATCTCGACGGTTCCCTCGGCTTCGAGCTGTCGACGACATTCGTCACCTACCTCGGCTGGCTCTACCAGTGGGGTGCGCCGCTGACCTTGATCGGCGACACATCCGATCAAATCGACGAGGCCACAAGGGAGTTGGCACGTATCGGCATCGACCACCCCTCCGGCTCCGCTGTCGGAGAGATTCATTCGCTCGCCAGCGACGGGCGCGTACGGTCCTACGAAGTGTCCGACTTCGCCGGACTCGCCGCAGAGGACTCGGACATTGCAGTGCTCGACACCCGTCAACAGTCCGAATACGCGGACGGCCACATCCCCGGTGCGATCAACATTCCCCTCCACGAACTGCCGCACCGACTCGCAGAAGTTCCCGACGGCAAAGTGTGGGTGCACTGCGCCTCCGGCTATCGCGCCTCGATCGCGGCCTCACTACTCGACCGGGAACATCGCAGCGTGGTGCTCATCGACGACGACTACAACCGCGCAACAGATCTCGGACTCGACACCTCGAAGACATGACGAAATGCTTCGACGACCGAACGCGACGAGACAGGCGTACCCCCAGGGGGTATATGTTGGTATCATCGGCCGCATGCACTCAGTGAATCGGCACGGTCGACGGGGCACAGCTCCGACGGCAGCTTTACTGATTGCACTGACGGTGTTCGGTGTCCTGTTGATGCATTCGGTGACACCGATGTCGATGCCCGTGACCGGCTCGATGTCCACATCGATGAGCGGCGGCCATGCCTCGTTCGCAGCACCGTCCCACACGGACGCCACGGTTCCGGTGATGACCGGGGAACATGACTGCCCGTCGGGGCACCAGATGATGCATCCCTGCGTCGGCACGACGGTGTCGTGGCCCGCGCTGACGGTCCCGGCGATGAGCGCAGCCCTCGACCTGGCGCCGACATCGGTGAACCGGATCATTGGACGGGCCGACTCCACGCTTGAGCGTGCGCCGCCGTGGACGTTATGGGAGTTGGACAGATCGGTGACCTTGCGAGTGTGACAGGGAGCCCGGCAGACGCGTGTCTGTCGGCGGATCGAACGACATCCAATTCTCTGCACTACCCACTCTTGCAAGGAGTTTCCTCATGCGTACCAAAGTCATTGCCTCGATCGCTGCTGCCGCCGCGAGCGCGTTCCTCGTCGTCGGCTGTAGCGACAACGCGGCCGATTCGTCGATGGACGGCCATGCGATGGGATCGATGTCCTCGGCACCGATGTCCTCGGCCCAAGCAAGCGCGTCCGCAGAGTTCAACGATGCCGACGTGATGTTCGCGCAGATGATGTACCCGCATCACGCCCAAGCAGTCGAGATGGCCGACATGGCGAACGGCCGCACCGACAACCCGGAGGTGCTGTCGCTGGCATCGGCGATCGCCGCCGCGCAACAGCCCGAGATGGACCAGATGACCACCTGGCTCACCGAGTGGGGCCAGCCCATGCCCGACATGGACAGGGGTGACATGGGTGACATGGGTGACATGGGCGGGATGGACCACAGCTCCGGCAGCGGCATGATGACCGCTCAGGACATGGACGCGTTGATGGCAGCGTCGGGACCGGAATTCGACCGCCAGTGGTTGACGATGATGATCGCCCACCACACCGGCGCCATCGAGATGGCCAACACCGAAATCGCAGACGGTTCCAATCCTGACGCCCTGGAGATGGCCCGCACCATCGTCGCCACCCAGCAGCAGGAAATCGACACCATGCAGCGGCTGCTCGGCTGACCCGGCCCGCTATAGACAACGATGGCCGCATCCTCTCCGGCGGAGAAGGTGCGGCCATCAACGTTCCACAATTGTCAGGGCTGCGTTCCCGGTACGAGATCAGCTCTCACAGTGACGGTGTGCGCTGCGACGGAGGGTTGGAACTCCCCTCGTTCACCGCTCCGGTGATGGTGTCGGGTGTGAGGTCGAGTCGACGCAGTAATTGTGCGTTCGCAGCGACGATGATCGTCGACAGCGACATCAGGATCGCGCCGATCGACATCGGCAGCACGAACCCGACCGGCGCGAGCACTCCTGCCGCGAGCGGAACCGAGATGAGGTTGTATCCCGCTGCCCACCAGAGGTTTTGCTTCATCTTTCGGTACGAGGCGCGCGAGAGTTCGATCACCGACAACACCGACCTCGGGTCGTCGCTGGCGAGGATCACTCCGGCCGATGCGATTGCGACGTCGGTGCCGGCCCCGATCGCGATACCGACATCGGCCTGCGCCAGAGCCGGGGCGTCGTTGACTCCGTCGCCGACCATCGCCACCGTACGGCCTTCGCTCTGGAGTTCAGCGACGTTGTGCGACTTGTCTTCCGGTTTCACCCCGGCGAAGTAGCGGTCCACACCGAGCTCGGTGGCGACGGACTTCGCGACGGCGTCGGCATCACCGGTGATCATCACGACCGCGATTCCTCGCGCGTGCAGCGCGTCTACCGCAGTGCGTGACTCGGACCGGATCTCATCGGCGAGCGCGAGGGCACCGATCACGGCCCCGTCGGCGAGGACGTGCAGGATGATCGCCCCGTCCCCGCGCCACCGGTCGGCGACAGCGAGTTCGGATCCGTGTTCCTGCTCGAGCAGTGCCGGCCCGCCGACCTGGATCCGGACGCCGTCGACGTCGGCTGCGACCCCGACGGCGGGGGACGACTGAAAGCCGGCTGCAGCCGGGACCGTCAGGTTCCGCGCGCGTGCGGCCTCGACGATGGCACGGGCGAGTGGATGTTCGGAATCTGCTTCTGCGGCAGCGGCCAGCGCGAGAACGTTGTCGGCGGTGCGCCCGCCGGTCACCTCGACTGCGGTGACGGTGGGTTCACCCTTGGTGAGGGTCCCGGTCTTGTCGAACAGCACGGTGTCCACCGTGCGCATGGTTTCGAGTGCGAGCCGGTCCTTGACCAGAACCCCGCCGCGGGCGGCACGTTCGGTGGCGATGGAGACCACCAGCGGGATCGCGAGTCCGAGTGCGTGCGGGCAGGCGATGACCAACACGGTGATGGTGCGGATGACGGCGTCGTCGGGCATCCCGACCAGAGTCCACACCGCAGCGGTGATGATCGCGGCACCGAGAGCGAACCAGAACAGCCAGCCAGCGGCGGTGTCCGCGATGCGCTGAGCGCGCGAGGTCGAGTTCTGGGCGTCGGCGACCAAGCGGCCGATGCCGGCGAGGGCGGTGTCCTCCCCTACTGCAGTGACCTGGACGCGCAGACCTGAGTCGGTGGCGACAGTGCCGGCGACGACTTGATCGCCGTCGCTGCGGCGGACGGTGCGTGATTCCCCGGTGATCATCGATTCGTCCATGCTCGCCGATCCGGAGACGATGGTGCCGTCCGCCGGTACGCGGCCGCCGGGGCGGACGACAACGACATCACCGAGCTGCAGCTCGGACGGGGGCACCGGCACCACATCGTCGCCCTCGACGCGTTCGGCGACATCCGGGAGCAACGCCGCCAACGAGTCCAGAGCGGAGGTGGTCTGGGCGAGTGATCTCATCTCGATCCAGTGCCCGAGCAGCATGATCACGATCAGCAGGGCCAGTTCCCACCAGAAGTCGAGCTGATGATCGAGCAGGCCGAGGCTCGCTCCCATCGACGCAATGAATGCGACGGTGATCGCGAGGGCGATGAGCAGCATCATTCCCGGTGCACGGGAACGGATTTCGCTGACTGCTCCGGAGAGGAACGGAGACCCGCCCCAGGCGTACATCACCGTTCCGAACACCGGAGAGACCCAGGCAATCCACGCTGCGTCGGGCAATGAGTAGCCGAGGAGCATCGCGAACATGTTCGAGGCAACGATCACCGGAACGGCAAGGACCAGCATGACCCAGAACAGGCGACGAAACATACCGACGTGATCACCGTGACCGGTGTGCCCGCCGTGCTCTGCGTTGTGCCCGCCGGTGTCGTGGTCCGACTGCGGAGTCGCCTTCTCTGCCCCGTCCGTGTGCATTTCGGGTCCTTCTTCATGCCCGCTGTGCTGCAGTCTGTTCGGCGGATCCGTCCGCGCGGAGTCGACGTCGGAGTGTGTGTGATCGTTCATCGTGCAGTCCTCTCATCCATCGAGTTCGATATCCATTCATCCCATGAACTCGTGGGTTCTGGTTCGGCTGTGTATTCGGCGTCGAGGGCGACAATGATCTGCGCCTGGACGAGCGCGGCTGCACTGGTGACCGTGAATGTCCCTGCCGCCGCCGATAACGCGACAGTGTCCATTCCGATCACGGCGTTGACGTCGTTGCGGACCGACGACTCACAGTGGCCGTACATCGATACCGGCGTAACTGACAGTGCGTGATGATCATGCGTAGCTTTCGACATCTCGGACAACATATACCCCATAGGGGTATATGTCGATCAAGTCGAACCATACCCCTTCCTGATCTCATTGGGAAGAACCGTCAGGGTGTTGTCAACGCGTGAGCGCCAGTCGGCTGGCCACCAGGTGCACCCGCGGTCGCTGTCATGCTCACGGACGGGCATGGATGTCGATACCGATTCGGTCAAGGGGCGCATGCATCCGCGGCACAGCTGAGCCTTACAGCGACGGGCGTACCTGCACACGCGCGTGGATCATCGGCGTTCGCTGCGATTTCCGTTACGAGTCTTCTCACCGACTGGAGGCAGGGCAGGGCGAATTACGCCATGTCACGGCGCGCATGGCGAGCCCGCGTGTCGACTCTCGAAGATCGCGGAACTGCTCGTTCGGTCGATCGCTGACGCCGCAGATCGGACGGTGGAGCGATACTGTCTCGTTCACCATGGGGCTGCGGCGACGCCGATGTAGCGTTGAGTAAGTCGTAGATGGGTGTATCACTCACGTTCGGTTCCACTTTCGATCTGATCGTTTCGGTGCGCCTTCGAACGCGCCGACAGTTGCCGCTCACCGGCCCCGGGCGAGCCCTGCCCTACCGGCCAGCCGGTGCGCACCGACATATCCAGTCCGCAAACTCGGTCACATGCGGTGAAAATGCCTGCCCGTCACACCGCAGTTGCTCTTTACCGAGTGTCGGCACGCTTGCGCAGCGCAGCGGTCGCCAATTCTGCGACCGCTGCGCGATAGAAATCTCGATCTATCTCCCCGGCCGCGAATCTACGATCGAGGATTTCCTGCGCGTCCTCCCCCGATTGCGGGCGAGCGGACATCAGCCGAACCGCACCCCAGATCAACAGAGCGATCACGACCAGCCAGAACGCGGCCATTCCTGCCATCATCGTCCATCCGCCACTCATGGTGCCCATATTCATCATTGCTGCTCCTCACTCTCGCACCAGCCACCTGCTGACCTGCGGAGTGTGGTCATCCCGCAGCTCCTACTATAACGCTTAGTAGTTCAGCTACTATCGAGCATAGTAGTTGACTGCTGTCGAGACGCCGTCGCCCGGACAGGCGATGATGGAGGCAACCTGTGGGAAAGAAATCCAGCAAGTCGCGATCGAAAGCGCACAAACGACGAACCACGGCGACACGATCCGGGGGCGGCCCACCGGCTCCCCACCCCGGTGCCATACGTACTGAGCCCCAGCCAAGGCATCCCCTCTCAGCGGTGGCCCCACATTCTGCGGTCAGCGTCGCCGCCGCCGATTATCTTCGAAGCAGGGGCCACTCGCCCGGCAGCGGTGCACTCCATCCCACTGTCGCCCGGGCTTTCGCGCCGGCCTCCACTACCCCACCGCGAGCGTCGGCCCAGGCCGCAGAACCGACGATCGATACTGCAGCGCCGCCGGAGCGCCCACGTGCCCGCACGCCTGAAGCTGTTGCGCCCGCACCGCAGAGTTACGCACCCAAGCGCTCACCAGCCACCAGTTGTACCGATGAGATTTCCCAGGTCGAGCCGCTGGGGCTTGCGGTGACGTACTGGGGTGTCGGCGGGGCCGATGCCGAGCCCAGCCACGACGTGGCGATTCGCTTCACTGGATCGCGGGTGGAAGTCGAGGGCCATGCATCGACCGAGAAGGTCGGTTTCGATCGGACTCTGGTCGTGAAATCACGTCCTGCCGCTGGAGGCCGGTTCGCCGCGACCACCCGTATTCAGGGCATTGCCAGCGGGGAGTGGGAGGTGAGTGCGCGACGCATCGACGGGGGCGCAGACAGTAGCGAACGGCAGCAGAACTCTGTGCTCACCGCGCGCACTGCGCTACTGACATACGGTCCCGCTGTGCGGGTGTGGAGTTGGCCGGCGTTGGTAGCCGCGGGAGCGGTGGTTGCATTGATTGTTCAGGGATTCCTGCTCTCACGCATGGATGCCAATGTTGCTGCTGCTGTTGCAATTTCAGCTCTGAGTTGCGTTTTGGGATATATCGGTGCCAAGGTTTGGTACTTGATCTTGCACCGTCGACCGATATCTACTTTCATCCGCGCAGGAGCGTGCATACAAGGCTTCCTCCTCGTTTCGCTCGGCACCTTGGTCATCGGCGGAGCACTCGGGGGTATGGACGTCGGCGCAGTCCTGGATGCAACCACCCCGGGATTGTTTCTCGGCATGGCGATCGGTCGTCCGGGATGCTTCTTGGCGGGCTGCTGTTCGGGGCGTCCGACTCGATCTCGGTGGGGCCTGTTTTCGTCCGATCGCACCCTGGCGACGAGGAGGATTCCGGTTCAGCTCTACGAGGCCGCTGCAGCCCTGTTGATCGCGGGAGTTGCGCTCGCCGCGGTACTTCAGGTCGACCTTCCCGTCGGAGGGCTGGTCTTCCTGGGGAGTATTGCCGCATACACATTGGTCCGGCAAGGCCTGTTTCTGTTTCGAGTGGACGCGCACACTCGTCGAGGCCGACTCACTGTCTCGCTCATCTGCTGCGCGGTCCTCATCGGCGTCCTCGCAGCGTCGCAGGTGCTCTCGTGATCACCGAACGTATTTTTATGCGTGTGCCTTTCGGTGATCACCTCGATGCGATGGCACCGCATTCGGTGTCCCGATCGACGCTCCGTAGTCCGGCATCGATACTGACTGTCCTCGTCCTTGCACTCGCTGGATGTACCGGCGGCGAGGCCACTGAGCCCACCGCGTCAATGCCCGTTGCTACACGGGCAGAACTGCTCGATCCCGCTGACTTCGCCGCCGCAATCGCCGATCCCGGCCGAGTCACGATCAACGTCCATACCCCCAACGAGGGCCAGCTCCCTGGAACCGACTCGAGCCTTCCCTTCGACCAGATCCGACAACAGGCCGCGACGTTGCCGCCCGACCGGACCACACCGCTGGCGATCTACTGCCGTACCGGGACAATGAGCGCCACCGCGGCGAAAGACCTGGCCGCTCTCGGCTACACCGATGTCGTCGAACTACAAGGCGGCATGCTCGCGTGGCGACACACCGGACGAACCATCGAAGAATGATCAATCACCTTCCGCAGTGCCGACCCCGGAGGTTGATCACCAGAACGTGTCCGATGAAATCGAATGCCGAGATCGTCTTGGTCAGGGTTTACCAGGTCGGGACCGGACAATTCGCCGATGGTCCCGCTACTGCCGGGAAGTAGTCGATATCGGTTTGCCACCGGGCGCAACGGAGTCGAACGGGCCCCCTCCCCGTACCGCCGAATCAGAACCTCTCGCGCATGCTGTCCCGCTCAGCGCTACCAGCGCAGGGATGCCGCCGCTTGCGGAATGCCTTCTCGGCGGTGCTTCGGCTCCGTCGGCCAACTCGCTCACGAGCAATAGCGTGTGGACGTGCAGGCGCGCGATGACAGGCCAAAAACGAGACGGCGGCCGCCGGAGGACGCGGGCGCTCTACACCGAGGAGTACAAGCGTGAGCGCCGCCGTCAAGGTCGGGGTTGGGTGGTCCTGATGGCGGGTGTCGTGATCGGTGCGACCCACGTCGTAATTCATCTCGGGCAGCTTCGGGTCACTTCCGAGCGCCGGATGGCAGGATCTCGCGGTCGGCTATCCGATGGCGATGGTCCTCGCGCTCGTCGGTCTCATGATGATCGCTTCCCGCACCCGAAAGCCGAGGGGCGAGTATTGCGGACTCGCTCCCGTGATCTGTAGTGCCGCGCGGGGCATTTCATCCCACCGCGCAGGATGCCAACGTCATGGCCCCCAGCAGGGCCACTACTGGTAACGCAGGCAGGGCAACGGCGGTGCACGCGACGAACGCCCGCGCCCACCGGAGGGGAGCATGCGGGATCACTCGGTCCACGGCGAGACGATCGAGCCGCACAACGGTGGCATCGGAAACCATACCGAGGGCGGGCAGAGGAACAGGGTGCGGGCGCAGCGAAGTCAGAGCGCGCCGCACGGGGTCTCGTCCGTGCGAGCGGGCTGCGCGGGCGTCCGCGTCGAGTTCGACCAGAGCGCGCACGAGCGAAGGTGACGCTCGCATGATCGGTAGCCACGGAAACGCATAGGCCACCGACTCGGCAATGCCTACGAGCAGATGATGCCGGCCATCGATGTGTGCACGTTCGTGTGCGAGGACCGCCTCGACTTCAGCAGGCGTCAACTGCGTACGTAGCCCCTCGCTGGCCACGACCATCGCCGGTCGTCCCGCGACGCTGTACGCGAGAGGACTGTCCAACGGAAGCCACAAGGTCGACGCGGGTTGATTCGAACCGGAAAACCCGACGCCTCCAGCGATGATGCGCAGCAGATCGATGTGCCGCTCGTACACTCGCCGTCGCTCACACACTGCGCGCCTCAGGTGAATGATCCAGCGGACTGCGCCGCAGCCCAACATCGCAATCCCGACAACCCCGACGATGGCCTCGACGCGGGCAGGTATGTCGCCCTGAAGGGCGAGCCAGCATTGGTGTGCGATGTCGACCAGGGTCGTCACGCCCCCGTGGCTGGGGATCGCGCTGAGCACGACCGGTACCGCAATGCTGACCAAGGTGCCCACAACGAGCGCCGACCACGTCAGGAGCGTGACGTGCGCATCGATACCTCTGTCGATCATCGACCTCATCAGCAATGGCGCGGCAGCCGCAACCAACAGCCCACCGAGGGCCCACAGGAGTACGGCAGTCACCTCTTACGCTCTTTCAGACCGCGGGTGAGCACCTTCGATTCGTCATCGGAAGCGCCGCGGGCGAAGTGCAGCAGCACGCTCGTCGGGTCGCCGGTCGATTCGAGAAGTATTCGCAAGGCGTCGGAGGCTGCTTCTTCCCTGCTTCGGGTGGCTTCGTACCAATATGCCCGTCCGTTGCGTTGTCGGTGTACCCAGCCTTTACGGTGCAAATTGTCGAGCACCGTCTGAATCGTGGTGTACGCCGGTTCTCGACCGTCCTCGAGTTGATCGATGACATCACGAACCCGGACTGCGGCGCTGGTATTCCACACCACGTCCATCACCAGAGCTTCGAGCTCTCCCAAACCCTGCATGAGTGCCTCCTAGGCGCGTGTTCACTCTATCCCGTCGAACGAGCCAGCTACGTGATCCTTCGGTAGCGAGCACCCTGGTCCGAGAGCGTTGCATGCCTCGAACACGAATGCGGCCGTAGGCTCACGCCAGGTAGGACACCGATGTCATCATTCCCGCTTCCCCGTGATAGAGGTTGTGGCAGTGCAGAAGCCACTGGCCGGGATTGTCGGTGTCGAAGTCGACTTCGACAGTTTGGTTCGGCAAGACCAGCGAGGTGTCCTTCCGGGGGCCTGATCCGGCACCGTTGACAACCTCGAAGGTGTGTCCGTGCAGATGCATGGGATGAAACATCGTGGTGGCGTTGACGAAGCGAAGTCGTACTCTTTCGCCTTCGCGAACGTCGAGGGGGGTGTGCTGCTCGTACGTCTCACCGTTGAGCGTCCAGGTGTACCCGCCCATCTCCATCCCGAGAGCGATGTCGTACGTGCGATCCGGCTCGCGTGCGGACAAGCGGACCGTATCGAGCGACCTCAGTCGATCAGCCATCACCGGGGCTGCAGAGAGTTCGGCAGGCCGGACTGAGGACTGCGGCGCGGCGCCTGGCCCGGTACGCAACACAGCGAACCCGCTCCCGTCCTTACCTTCCGCGGCGGCGACAATCGGAAACGCCCCGTCCTGCAAGGTGATGATTGCGTCGTAACGCTCTCCCATCCCTATCAACAAGCATTGCGCCTGCTCGGGCTGAACCGGAAATCCGTCGCTGTGAGTAACAGTGAGAGGATGACCCCCCACTGCGAAACGGAAGGCCGTGTCGGCAGCTGCGTTGATGATGCGCAGGCGCAGCCGCTGGCCCGGCCGTCCGCCGAGCACGATGGGATCGGCCCCGATCTTGCCGTTGATCAGGTAGTACGGGTAGCTCACGTCGCCGGTGTCGCCACCGAGAGGCGACTGGGCGGTGGGCGCGCTCATCGACATGCCGCCCATCGACATGCCCTCGCTGCGCAGCCGTTCGAGTTCTCGATCGGGGTCGCCGGCTACCCCGTCGAGCCAGTCGTCGAGGACCAGGACGGCTTCGAGGTCGTAGTCCGAGCCGTCGGCGGGGTCCTCGACGATCAGCGGTGCATACAGTCCTCTGTCGAGTTGGGTACCGACGTGAGGGTGAAAGAAGTACGTGCCCGCGTCGGGCACGGTGAAGTCGTAGCCGAACGAGTCACCGGAAGCCACAGCCGGCTGAGTCAGGCCCGGCACTCCGTCCATGTCGTTGCGCAAGGCGATTCCGTGCCAATGGATCGTCGTCTCCTGCTCGAGGCGGTTGTCGAGCTGTGCGCGCAACACATCACCTCGGCTCAGGCGAATCTCGGCACCGGGGAGTCTGTCGCCGAAAGTCCAGGTCTGTACCTGCACTCCGCCGAGGTCGATCGTGCTGGGCTGAGCACTCAAGGAAATATCGACTTGTCTGCCGGTAGCCGAGCGGCGCGCGTTCTCGGCCTGTCCCACCACATCGGAGTCCGGTCCGACGACTGCTGTTGCGGACGAGCCATTGCCGCATGCCCCCAACACGACGGCACTCGTTCCGGCCGCGCTCAGCGCGAGAAAGTTGCGGCGCGTGAGCGAGAACGCACCTGCCCGCTGCCCGGTCATACACATCTCCCAATTCTGTAGAAGTCCGTCCGCCGGCGGGCGTTCGATCCTCGCCGCGTTGCTGGTGCTGGTGCTCGTGCTGAGATCAGCGCACAAGCGCTGTTACCGCCTCCCGCACCTGACTCGGGTTGTAGAACACCGGCGTCGAGGTGATGCGCTCGATCGTTCCATCGCTCTGGACCAAGAAACTCAGGGGCAGGACAGGGGGCGCGTCAAGTGTCTGCAACGCCGCGTCGGCCTGATCGAACGAGGGATAGTGCACTCCCAGCTCGGTGAGCAGGCTCAATGCCGCATCGGCATCGTCTTGGACGTTGAGACCGACGACCCGAACCGCATCCGGTTCTGCGGCGTACTGGGCCAGAACCGGAATCTCCTGTCTACACGGACCGCACCACGACGCCCAGACATTGAGCAATGTGGGTTGCCCAGCCAGGGAGGTCCCCAGATCGGATAAGTCCGACGTTCCCAAGCATCGTGCGGACGTACCGACGAGCTCGCCAGTTACGGGGGACGGAACCGGCGACGAGGTCGGGCACGGCTCGAGGGCAGCACGGGTAGCGATCACTGCCGACGGGAGATCCTCGTCCTCGACGTGAGGTGCCGATCCTGCGGGCCCCACCGACTGGGTCGAGGGATCTCGAGACCACAATGCCAGCGCTACAACAACTGTCACGATGACGATGATCGCAAGTAGGGACCAGCGTGTCGTCACCCGCTGCACCCTGCACCTCTGTCTCGTTCACCTCGACGATGCCTTCCGGTCTGTCAGCGTCATACTACACGATCTACTATCTTCGATAGTAGCAACGTGGATCCTGCACGCCGTCAACGCTTTCGCGGTCCCCTTCACCCTCGGGCCTCACAGTGCCAGCACACAGCTCTCCGGCCGTTCGCCGAAGACGACCGTCCCCATCGAGGCGCACGATGAAGGCCGTCCATCGACGCCGAGTCCTTCTGGCGCAGAAGATATTACGTACATGAACCCCGGCTCCCGAGAAACAACCCGACGATCGAAATGGGTCGCAGGGTGCGAATGTTACCGATGTAATTCACTGTGACTGATGGTGCTTGTGCGGAAAGAGTGTAATAGTGATGCGGCGTGTCGCCTTGACTCGAAGGCGACCTGAATTACTGCCAGGTATGCAGTTGCCGTCCAGGAGGACCACCGACATGAGACCTCTGCCCTCGTCCTCGTACATGGCGCACCGAACTCGGTGGGGTACTCGCATCCTCGTCGGTACCGCGTTCGTGGGAGGCATCCTCGCGCTGGCACCCACGGCGTCTGCAGCCCCGGACGCCGATCCGGCTGCGCCGCCGCCTGCCTTCCCCGCGCAGGCCCAATCGGACCCGCACGTCCAACAGGAGGTCCTCGATCTCGTCGTCGGCGCACTACGCGAGATTCGCGCCAACGGCGCTCTCGACGACCTGGCCGGCCCACAGAGCCGCATCGTCTCCTGCCTCGTGGGCACGATCGGAGCCACCGATACAGCTGACGGACCAACGGGAGCCCTTTCGCGACTGATCCCCTGTCTCGCGCCGATCGACGACATCGACCCCACAGTTCTCCCCCGACTGGTGTCGTCGATGGACGTCGCCACACTTGCATCCACACTCGCGGCCGCCGAGACTCCCCACGATCCGGCCACCCCGCACACCTCGTCGCGCGGACATGCGGCGGTCCCACCCGGCAGGTCGAACGCCGAGCCCTCGACCGAACAACCGACCGCCCAAGGCACCCAGGACACTCAGGACACTCAGGACACTCAGGACCCCGAGTCGGCCGCCGACCCGTCGACGCCCGAACTGCCCGCGCTCGAACCCGACGCCACTGTGCCTGAAACGTCGGCACCCGGCACGTCATCTGAAACAACGACACCCGAAACCACGACACCCGAGGCGGGCGATCATCCGTCGGCCGCCCCGCAATCCCCTACCGGCACAACAGGGTCGAGCAACGGAAAGTATCGTGCGCCGACAACAGGAACGTTGACCTCGACCTTCGGCGACGGTCGCGCCCATCAAGGAATCGACATCGCCAACTCCACCGGTACACCGATCGTCGCCGTTGCGGACGGCGAGGTGATCAGCGCGGGACCGGCCCAGGGCTTCGGACTCTGGGTGCGTATACGCCACGATGACGGCACCGTAACGACCTACGGGCACAACAACGACAACCTCGTGACCGTAGGTCAACGCGTCACTGCTGGTGAAGAAATTGCGACGGTAGGAAACCGGGGTATCTCCACCGGTCCACATCTGCACTTCGAGGTCGACACACCCGCCGGCAACAAGGTCGACCCCAGACCCTGGCTCGCGGAACGCGGAGCCACCATCACCGGTTCGGATCGTGACTCGTAGCCGAGCCTCGACCGCACGGCCCGCCGATGGGAACGAATTCCGCACTGTTGCACTGACTTCGGATGCGTCTCTGCGGTCTCGTTTTCACCATCGGACCTGAACCCTCGGTGCCTCGACATGTTCGGCGGGAGCGCAGTACGATCGCCCGCATTCCGGTAAGTTCGCCGTACCTACTGCGAGCCCGAGAGGTGAAACGGGGGCCTACGACCGAACAGCCGCGTCGGACAGCGCGACACCCCGAGAGGCGAGCCACTCCTGAGGATCGACCTTGCTCCCCGCCGCGTCGACGACCTCGAAATGCAGGTGAGGCCCGGTCGATTGGCCACGATTGCCGACGGTGGCGATCTGCTCACCGGCTTGTACTCGTTGCCCCACTGTCACCAAGGTTTGATCGATGTGCCCGTAGACCGTTGTCGTTCCATCGTCATGTTGAAGACGTACCCAGAGGCCGAATCCGTCTGCAGGACCGGAGTCGAGCACGGTAGCGTCGGCTGCCGCGTAGACGGGAGTTCCGATAGCGTTGGCGATGTCGAGCCCGGTGTGCGTAGTCCCCCATCGTGGACCGAAATCCGAGGTCAGGGTCCCGGCGACCGGACGAACGACGAGTGGTCGCAGCGCCGCTGCATCACGCGCAGCGCTCTCCTCTGCCCTTCGTTGCCCCTTCGCCAACTGCTCGATCGCATCGTTGATATTGGAGATCTCCGGTATGGCGAGGATCTGAGGCAAGTATTCGGCCACCGGGTCCTGCATCGGTGTCGCTTCGTGCACGGGGACTGCCTGCGCCTGTGCGGGACTCGCATATTGGGCACCCGCCGTGACCAGAGCGCCCGCTGCCACCGCAATACCGACAGCGACACTGCCGCGGCGCTCGGTGGCGCGCGCCCGAGCGCGATGCCGCCCTCTCGGCGTCACCGCCACTCCCTGCACGTCACAGTCCATCAACTGTCGACGTCGGTCGGTCATGCGGGTCATACGGTGTTGTGCCACAGCAGAGTCCTCGGTAATCGAATGGAGCGAGGCGTAATCATCGACGTGCGCACCTCACTGATGTATCGAACGGATCACGACGCGATAACGAAAAGATACACGACGAGTGGGGTAATTACTATCATGGTTAGTAGTTCGATGTCCCCCGCAGTGGTTTCGTGCCTCACAGCGCGGTAGCACCGGACGTCGACGGTCGGAGACCATCGGCCGGCGAACGCTGCCTTCTCCATGCGAGAGCACACCCCACGACAGCAAGAACGACCGCGGCGTACTCCGGAAGCGGTCCCAGCTTTGTCGCCCACGTCGATCTCGTTTCCAGGGCAACATCAGCGACCAACGTCTGCGCAGTGAACAAGCCCGAACGATCTGCGACCTTCCCCTGTGGGTCGATGACGGCACTGACCCCACTGGTCGCCGCAACGAGAACAGTCCTGTTGTGCTCGACCGCCCGCAGCCGCGACATCGCCAACTGCTGGTAGGTCATGTCGGTGCGCCCGAACGTCGCATTGTTGGTGGGGACCGTGATCAGCTGCGCCCCCGCACGCACGGACTCGGTGACCAGGTCATCGAACGCGACCTCGTAACACGTGGCGACGGCCGTCGGAATTCCGGCGATATCGACGACACCGTCGCCCGACCCGGGAACGAAGTTACCGGCCTGCGAGGCGTACGAGGACAACGCCGTCATCACAGATCGCATCGGGAGATACTCTCCGAAAGGAACAAGTTTGCGTTTGTCGTGTCGCTCCCCCGGTCCGAGTACCGGATCCCACACGATCGAGGTATTCGTCGAGGTGCCGTCGTCGTTGCCAAGGACCGCACCGACCAGAATCGGCACCCCGACCGACCGCGCTGCAGCGTCGATCCCGGCAGTGGCGTCGGCATTGCGCAGCGGATCGATATCGGATGCATTCTCCGGCCAGATCACCAGGTCGGGAGCGGGCACACTGCCGACGGTGATGTCGTCCCCGAGTTGCCTTGTTCGCTCGATGTGATTGTCGAGAACTGCTCGACGTTGCGAGTTGAAGTCCAGACCCAACCGCGGAACGTTGCCTTGCACAACGGCGACCGTCGCACGCGCTGCGCCTGCGTCGCCAGCGGGAGTGAGCGCGAAAGCCAGAGCTGGCACGATCACTACAGTGGCCACCGATCCGACTGCGAATCGCGACGTCGGCGAGCGTACCTGGCGGACCACACTTGCCAGTGCCGCGCCGATCACTGCGACTGCGAAAGATACACCGGGCGCACCGGCGAACGCGGCAAGCGAGAGCAGAGGGCCGTCTGCTTGGGCGAAAGCTAATCTCCCCCACGGAAATCCCCCGAACGGAATCCGTGCGCGCAGACCTTCGGTGGCGGTCCAGATCGCGGCGATCCACAGCGCTTCGAAGCGCAACCCGGACACTGCGGCCGCTGCAGCGCAGAACAGTGCCACTGCTATCGCTTGGATCGCCGCGAGCGCCAGCCACGGCGGGGCGCCGACGTAGACGCCCACCCAGGGCAGAAGGGGCAGAAAGAACGCAAGCCCCGACAGATACCCGTAGAAGAATGCCGCCCGGATGGAACGGCCGCGGATGACGAGAACAAGAACCCCGATACCCAGCGGCGCGAGGAACCACAGCGACCGAGGTGGAAAGCCCGCGTACAACAGCACACCAGCAGATACCGCGGACGATGACCTGCCTGCTATCGCGGTGAACGCACGACGTCGGGTTCGTCGGTGACGGTTCATTGTTGTTGCGCTGGACTCGATATCGAGCATGCCTGCATGGCTCTTTTCTCATGTACGGCATAGCGCCACCTGACCACCCTCGGTTGCTACTATGCACGATAGTAGTAACAGCGGTGAGCCCGGACCGGCTCCCCCGCCGACACCGCGCCTCTGCGACGTCGATGCATACCCCGGGATATCGACCGCGCACCTTCGCTGTGCCCTTTGTCCTTCGCGGTGCCCTTCGTGGCCGGGCATCGACCGGTGCACGGACCACCCTCGGCTCGCACAAGATGCGTGCTGGACCCCGGGATGGAGACTGGCTTCTACCGCGCCGCAGCACGCCGACATATGCGGGTGCATCTGCTCTGGCGGCCATCATGATCACCGCCCCGATCGTCCTGGCCGTGTTCGACGTGACCAGAAACATGTGGTGCCTGCGGGCGGGCGGTGTGACCGCCCGATTCGGCGGCGGCACATCAGGGGCACCCTGAATGGGTTTGGGCCAACCCAGTTTCCGGCTGCTACCGTCGAGGCGTTGTGAGAATCTCTGCGCTGGGCCCGCCGCGCCTGCGGACGGTTATCGCAGTCGCCGCTGTCCTGTATTTGTTGGCTCACACCATCGCTCAATGCGGCATCGCCTGGGAACAGGACCATCACAGCGACGGCGTACACATCGTTTCGTCCTCGTCTCAGGCCGCCGCGGAACTCTCCCCGAACCACGCGCACATCGACGTCGGATCGCCCCACATGGCGCACGATACGAACACCGTCATCGCAATGCCCCGATCCGACAACCCGCCCCGCCCATCGACCATCGCCGCGGTCGCCGCGATGGCCTTCGATGTGGTGTTGGTGGCGATGTCTGCCCCGCGCAACCCGCGAGCCCCACCGGATCTACCCATTCCGATCCGGCACGGCCGAACCGTCTTGAACGAACTCTGTATCAACAGGTGCTGATCAGCAGCCCGCGGGCCATCCGAGGACTCCTCTTCTCATGGCCCAGTTCGTGCTGCCCATCACTCACTTACTGCGCCCTCGCAGGTCACATACAGGGATTACTCATGAACAGTGCTGTTCGCTCCACACTCGTGCCACCGTCCTCCGCCGGCCACATGTTGGCGACCGCCAAGAACTGCCCGGAACCGAGCACGATGGTCGGCAACACTCCTGTTCTGTGGATCGGTGAACCGTTCGCGGACTCCGGCCGCGGTTTCTGGGCGAAACTCGAAGGCAGCAATCCCGGCGGGATGAAAGACCGCCCCGCGCTGCACATGGTCGAGAAAGCAAAGGCCCGCGGCGACCTCGCTCCCGGTTCGATGATCATCGAATCCACCAGCGGCACCCTCGGCCTGGGTTTGGCCCTGGCCGGGATCACCCATCACCACCCCGTCACCCTCGTCACCGACCCGGGACTGGAACCGATCGTGCACCGGATGCTCGCCGCGTACGGTGCCCGCGTCGAACTGGTCACCACACCGCACCCCGACGGCGGCTGGCAGCAGGCCCGGCGTGAGAAGGTCCGTGAGCTCCTCGATACACATCCAGGGTCGTGGTGCCCGGATCAGTACACCAACCCGGACAATGTCGAGGCGTACGAGTCGCTCGCTCACGAACTCATCGCCCAGCTCGGCCGCGTCGACACCTTGGTTTGCTCGGTGGGTACCGGAGGGCACTCCGCCGGGGTGGCCCGGGTGCTCCGGCAGTTCTGCCCCGACCTGAAACTGGTCGGTGTCGACACCATCGGATCGACGATCTTCGGGCAACCCGCCAGCGCTCGGCTCATGCGCGGGTTGGGTTCGAGCATCTATCCCGACAATATCGACTATCCCGCCTTCGACGAGGTGCACTGGGTGGCCCCGCACGAAGCGGTGTGGTCGTGCCGCACCCTGGCGGCGACGCACCACGCCAGCGGCGGCTGGAGCGTCGGGGCCGTGGCCCTCGCGGCCGGCTGGATCGCTCGCACCAGCCCGCCGGAGACCCGGGTCGCGGCGGTCTTCCCCGACGGACCGCAGCGCTACTTCGACACCATCTACAACGACGACTACTGCACCGAGCATGGCCTGCTCGACGTTGACCCGCCGACCGAGCCGACGACCATCGCCCACCCCACCGATGAGACTGTGACGTCGTGGACGCGGTGCGCCACCGTCGTCGATCCCACCGTCGTCGATCCCACCGTCGTCGATCCCACCGAAAGCGTTCGATGAAAACTTTTCTGACCAAGTTCCGTAGCTTCGACCGGCCCAGCCAGGTGTTGATGGTCAACCAGTTCTCCATCAACGTCGGTTTCTACATGCTGATGCCGTACCTGGCCGGGTATCTGGCCGGTCCCCTGGGCCTGGCGGCGTGGGCGGTCGGGCTGGTGCTGGGGATGCGCAACTTCTCCCAGCAAGGGATGTTCCTGCTCGGCGGCACCCTCGCCGACCGCCTCGGATACAAACCCTTGATCGTCGCCGGCTGCCTGCTGCGGGTCGCCGGTTTCGTACTGCTCGCGGCCGCGGAATCGCTGCCGGCGATCCTGCTCGCCTCGGCCGCAACCGGGTTCGCCGGTGCGCTGTTCAACCCGGCCGTGCGGGCGTATCTGGCCGCCGACGCCGGTCCACGGCGGGTCGAGGCGTTCGCGGTGTTCAACGTGTTCTATCAGGCCGGGATTCTGCTGGGCCCGTTGATCGGTCTCGCGCTGACCACCCTCGACTTCCGAGTCACCTCACTGGCCGCGGCCGCGATTTTTGCTGTGCTGACGATCGTGCAGATCTGGACGCTCCCCGCGCACCGGGCCGAAACTGCCGGGGCCACGACATCGGTACTCGAGGACTGGCGGGTGGTGATGTCCAACCGACCCTTCGTGCTGTTCGCGCTGGCGATGATCGGATCCTACGTGCTTTCGTTCCAGATCTATCTTGCGCTGCCGCTGCAGGCGGCGGTAGTAGTCGGTGACGGCAGGTCCGACACCGCTCTGGTGACCTCGTTGTTCGTGGTCTCCGGCGTGGTCGCGATCGCCGGGCAGTTCCGGATCACGTCCTGGTTGTCCCGCAGGTGGGGTTCGGGGCGAAGCGTGGTGGTCGGTATGGCAATCATGGCGCTGGCGTTCCTCCCGCTGATCGTGCTGCCGAGCCCGGCCGCGCTGGGCGGGTGGGCCGCCGCCGGCGCCCTGGTGTTCACCGCTGCACTGTTGGCGGTCGGCACCGCCGCGGTGTTTCCGTTCGAGATGGACACGGTGGTGACCCTGTCGGGCGGGAAGCTGGTGGCCACCCATTACGGGTTCTACAACACCATCGTCGGGGTCGGCATCCTGCTCGGTAATCTGGGTACAGGTGCCGTCTTCGGGCTTCTCAGCGACGCGCATCTGGGTGCACTGATCTGGGCGATACTGACCCTGGTCGGGGCGGCATCTGTGGCCGCTCTCTATGCGCTCGATCGATCCGACCGGCTCACCCCACCCCCCACCGAGACCACGGTGACCGAAAGCGGCGAGGTACCGGCCACCGGCTAGCGGCAGTGCACGCCGGGAAATGGCCTGCACTGCCCACACCCATGCACTGCCCACACCCAAGACCTCGACGATGATTGCCGAACACGAGGGTATCGACGCGGCACCGTTCACGTCTATCCACCGACCGGTGGCCCGCATTCACGCGAATGCGGGCCACCCACACCTCAGGCGGGGGTACTGCGGTGACGTTGGAGGCGACGGACGACGGGGTAACCCGTGACCACCCCGAGGACGATACCGATTTGCATGAGCATCCAGAACGCAGCATCGGTGGCCGGTGGCATGGTCTCGGTGTAGTGCAGCAGCAGCATCCAACCACCCATCCCGAGGTCGAAAGCCAGTACGGTCAACGCGGCGACGCCGACCGCAGCCAGGACAGAACGCCGATGGATTGCCTGCGCACCGACTACCGGTGTGATGGCCGAACGCTCGTATGCGAAGAGCATGATCGTGGCCAGTATGGCGATGACGATGATCATCACCCAAAGAACACTCTGTCCGCACGAGATTCGACGTCGGCAAGGACGGAAGCGACATCATCGAGAAGATTGTGGGCATCTCTGCGCGCGCGTAATCCGCGTTCGTAGTAGCCGGAGTCGAGGACGCCCGCCGATGCAGGCTCTGGTGCGACGTTCGATTCTGGGTGCCGCTCCCGCATCCGAGGGCGGTGTTCCGGTCAGTGCCCAGGGTCATGCCGTAGCACCGGTGCGGCACATCTCGTTGCATACCGTAGGGGGGTATGGTAAATCTGTAAGTGGGTCGCGACGACCTCGATCACATTCCGAATCGAAGAAAGAAGGGCATCGATGAACACCACCGTCACCGTCACCGGAATGACCTGCGGGCACTGCGTCTCCTCGGTCCGAGAGGAGATCAGCGGCATCCCCGGTGTGACCGCCGTGAATGTCGACCTCGCGAGCGGCCGAGTCGATATCGACTCGGACACCCCGATCGAGCAGACGGCCATCGCCCACGCAGTCGACGAGGCCGGCTACCAGCTCGCCTCCTGATCGACACCAGACCCGGACAGGAGATTCGCACGATGAACGCATCATCGAAGTTCGTCGGATTCACCATCGCCCTAGCCGCGGTCTTCGGGCTCGCCTTCGGAGCCGGGGACGCCTTCGGCCCCGAAGGTGCCGCACCACCCGACACACACGACACCTCGACTCACGACGCCGCCGCGGTGTCCACTGCGGGCGGGCCCGTCGCCAATCAGAGACCTGGAGGATTGATGGTCACCGACAGCAGATACGCCGCGGTGCCCGCCGCCTCGGAGCCGATGCCCGCCGGGCACGGACACTGACACACCACCACACCCCGAGAGGAGCGACGATGAATCCCGTCACGCACCACCCCACCGCCGACGGCCGGGTCGAACTCGACATCGGTGGTATGACCTGCGCCTCCTGCGCGAACCGGATCGAGAAAAAGCTCAACAAGCTCGACGGTGTCACCGCGACGGTGAACTACGCCACCGAAAAAGCACGCGTCGACTACGTCGGTGATGTCTCGACCGAGGATCTCGTGGGCACCGTCGAGCAGGCCGGCTACACCGCCACGGTCCCCGCGCCCGCCGCCTCCTCCACCGACCCCGACGCGGCCGGGCCAGCCGAGATCGACCCCACCGCCTCGCTGCGCCAACGCCTGCTCATATCGCTGGTGCTCAGCGTGCCGGTGATCGCGATGGCTATGGTTCCGGTACTGCAGTTCACCAACTGGCAGTGGCTTTCCTTGACCCTCGCCGCACCCGTGGTGGTGTGGGGGGCATGGCCGTTCCACAAGGCCGCCTTCACCAATCTGCGGCACGCCACCTCAACGATGGACACCCTGATCTCGATGGGCACCATCGCAGCACTGGGGTGGTCGTTGTATGCCCTGTTCTGGGGCACCGCCGGAACGGCCGGCATGACACACCCGTTCGAGCTGACCATCTCCCGCTCCGACGGGGCCGGCAACATCTACCTCGAGGCCGCAGCCGGAGTCACCACCTTCATCCTCGCCGGCCGCTACTTCGAAGCACGCTCCAAGCGACGCGCCGGTGCCGCCCTGCGTGCCCTGCTCGAGCTCGGTGCCAAGGAAGTCTCCGTCCTGCGCGAGGGTGTCGAACAGCGCATCCCCACCGATCAACTCATCGTCGGTGACGAGTTCGTCGTCCGCCCCGGGGAGAAGATCGCCACCGACGGCGTGGTCGCCGACGGCTCTTCCGCGGTCGACAATTCGATGTTGACCGGCGAATCCGTGCCCGTCGAGGTAGGACCCGATGATCTGGTCGTCGGCGCGACGGTCAACGTCGGTGGCCGAATCGTGGTCCGGGCGACCCGCATCGGCTCGGACACCCAGCTCGCACAGATGGCGAAACTCGTCGAAGACGCTCAGACCGGTAAAGCCCAAGCTCAGCGTCTGGCCGACAAGATCTCCGGAGTCTTCGTCCCGATCGTGATCGCCCTTGCCGCGGCGACACTCGGCTTCTGGATCGGCACCGGCGGTGGGATCGCGGCCGCGTTCACCGCAGCCGTCGCCGTCCTGATCATCGCCTGCCCGTGTGCCCTCGGCCTGGCCACCCCGACCGCGCTGATGGTCGGCACCGGCCGCGGCGCTCAGCTCGGCATCCTGATCAAGGGTCCCGAAGTGCTCGAATCGACCCGCCGTGTCGACACCGTGGTACTCGACAAGACCGGCACCGTCACCACCGGCAAGATGACTCTGCTCGACGTGATCACCGCCGACGGCGAGGACACCGCGCAGGTGCTGCGCCTGGCCGGTGCACTCGAAGATTCGTCCGAGCACCCCATCGCCCAGGCCATCGCCAAAGGTGCCCGCGAGAAGGTCGGAGCCCTGCCACCGGTGGAGCAGTTTATAAATATCGAAGGCCTCGGGGTGCAGGGCATAGTCGACGACCACGCAATGATCGTCGGACGGGCCCGCCTCCTCGCCGACCGGGCGCAGCAGCTGCCGGACGAACTCGAAAGTGCGATGCGTGCAGCCGAATCCGAGGGCAAGACCGCCGTCGCAGTCGGTTGGGACGGTCGGGCTCGCGGAGTACTGGTCGTCGCCGACGCGGTCAAACCCACCTCCGCCGAGGCGATCGAGCAGCTGCGGGGCCTGGGTTTGACGCCGATCATGCTCACCGGCGACAACGCAGCCGCCGCGCGTGCCATCGCCGACCAGGTCGGCATCCACGAAGTGATCGCGGAGGTGCTGCCCGCAGACAAGGTGGACGTCGTCAAAAGGCTGCAGGAGCAGGGCAAGGTAGTGGCGATGGTCGGCGACGGCGTGAACGACGCCGCCGCGTTGGCGCAGGCCGACCTCGGTCTGGCGATGGGCACCGGTACCGACGTTGCGATCGAAGCCAGCGATCTGACGTTGGTGCGCGGTGATCTGCGCGCAGCAGCGGATGCTATCCGCCTGTCCCGCCGAACGTTGGGCACCATCAAGGGCAACTTGTTCTGGGCGTTCGCCTACAACGTGGCTGCCCTCCCCTTGGCTGCGGCCGGGCTGCTCAATCCGATGCTGGCCGGTGCAGCGATGGCGTTCTCGTCGGTGTTCGTGGTCAGCAACAGCTTGCGGTTGCGCCGGTTCAAGTCCCTCACCGGATAACCGCGCGGGTAGAACAAGCACCCAAAAGGCTGGGGTGGGCGTGGCATGCAGGCGCGCCACCCCACCCCACCGCTACAACCCCGATGCTGCCTACGAAAGGAGAGGGCCATGTCCTTCGTGACAACGACCTTGGTGCAGATCACCCGGCACCCGGCGACCCGAGCGGTGGCCCGCTGCGCGGTGATGTGCGCTGTGGCGGCGGCCCAGCGACGACTCGACGGACCGACCCTCTCGCGCCATACCCCGGGCGGGCATAATCGAGGATGCTCGGCATGACACTCGGATTCCAGGAGGACACCATGGCCACTCCCGCGGCCGCGCAGGCACCCGCCGAGACCGACGGCCATGATCACGCCGCGCACGGCTACATCACCGAAAAGGACGCCTACCTCAAACGCCTCAAGCGCATCGAAGGCCAGGCCCGAGGACTGCAGCGCATGGTCGAGGAAGACAAGTACTGCATCGACATCCTCACCCAGGTCTCGGCGATGACCAAAGCCTTGCAGGCGGTGGCCATGGGCCTGCTCGAAGCTCACATCAGCCACTGCGTGGTCGACGCCGCCATCGCCGGCGGTCCCCAAGCCGACGCGAAGATCAAAGAGGCCACCGACGCGATCTCACGGCTCGTCCGCTCCTGAGCACCGGCAGTGCGAAGCCATTCCTCGCCGTCCACTCCCGCGTGCTTGTCGGAAACCTCGGCGAGGCGGCGCAGGCAGAGACCGTCATGACCGAAACCGTATCGGCGATTCTGCGCGATCGCCGAGTCCTCGCCACCGTGGCAGCGCTGGCAATACTGGCAGTGGCTGCCGCCCTCGTACCCCGCCCGTCGATCATTGTGGTGCGCGAGTGGGCGGAGTCGATGGGCCCGTCGTTCGTGGTGGTGTTCTTTCTGACCCAGGCGGTGTTGACGATTGCCCCGGTACCGCGCACGGTGTTCACCCTCAGCGCCGGACTGTTGTTCGGTCCCGCCACCGGGGTCGCCGTCACGATCGCCGCCACAACTGTCAGCGCTGTGCTGGCGTTGCTGCTGGTGCGCGCGCTCGGGCGCACCGCGGTGCAGGAGCGGCTGACGAATCCTGCGGTCAAGTCCATCGATGCCCGGTTGGCTCGGCGGGGGTGGCTGGCCGTCGGGTCCTTGCGGCTCATTGCCCCGGCACCGTTCGCCCTGGTCAACTACTGCTCCGGACTCTCCGCGGTGCGCCTGCTGCCCTACACGACGGCCACTGTCGTGGGGATTCTGCCCGGTACGATCGCCGCGGTGCTGTTCGGGGACGCTTTGACCGGGCGAACGAATCCGGCATTGATAGTGGTGACGTCGGCCTGCGTGGCCGCCGGGGTGGCAGGATTGCTGGCCGACGCCCGCCTGCCGGTGTCGCAGGCACAGCCCAACACCGCAGATGGCGCATCGAGAAGCGGTCGCCTTCGTCGTCTGTTGCTGCCGGACCGCGGATAGGACGTGGCGAGAAATCCTACAATTTTGCTGCGCCTGCACCGCCAAAGCCAGCGGAGTTGCCGAACTCCTGACCTACGCGAGAAGTAGGGCACGCGCGTTCCCCGCGGATTCGCAGTCGAAGAGCCCACACCATCACCCCCACCGACATCACTCCGATTACGGGCTGCACGGGTGCCCATAGATCCAGAGCACCGCTCACCCCGACCGCCACCACTACCAGTTTGTTGCATATCGGACATCCGACTGCCAACAACGACAACGCATTCGCACTGACCCCTACACGGGAAGAAACCGACGACGCCAGCCCAGTGCTCACGTATGTCGCAAGAATGAGGCCACTGAGAACTGCGGTGGCAATCCACACCGGATAGTTCCACCACAACACCGGGGTCATTCGAACGTAGAACGCAGTGTGGATGATCCCGGTGGGGATCGCCACGACCAGCGCGGCCACCGTCGCGCCCAGTAACGCGGCCACCCAACGGCGCGCCGGCCAGTCACGCATCGTCACAGTCGTCATCCCTCTCCCGGTCAGCGGACACCACCCAACCGTCTACTATGAATGATAGTAGTTTGCAGGTGCGGTGAGTCGGGGTCAACGACGCCGACTCGCCGCCCATACGGCACAGGCGTCGAGCGTCGACGCGAAAGCCTCAGCCGACCGTGAGGAACCGTCTACGACTGCCGATACCCGACAATGGTGCCGGCGAGGCCGGACACAGTCCCATGCGGCTCTCGCCGCGCTCCGTTTCCTTCGCTGGTGACGCAGGGAACCCACACCGACCCCAGAGGATTTCTTCTGTGCATTCTTTTTCAGGCCCGACGCGGCGTGTCCGCGCTACCCTGATCGCCTCGATCATCGTTGTTGCCGCGGCATTTTCGGTAAATGCTCCAGCTTCGGCGGACCCTGCTGCACCCCCGGTGAACGCATCCGAAGCCGTACGACAACTCGCTGAACTCAATGCGACCGCATTCACTCTCACCGAGAGCATGTACGCCGCGCAGGACACCCTCGATCGTCGCCGCGGCGAACTGAGTACCGCAGTTCAATTCGCCCACGAGACCTCGGCGGCGGCTCGGGAAGCCGAAGTGGCCGCATCCGCCAACCGTCGAGCACTGGCCACAGCTGTCGACGCCGCGTACAAAGGTGTACCGCAATCCCCTCTCGGGGCCGTTCTGGTCGCGGACAGCCCGCAGCAACTACTCGATCAGATGGTGTTGTTGGACCGGATCCTCGCCGATCGAGCCGCTGCACTCGCCGACTCGACACAGATCGACGAAGAAGCGCGAGACCAGCTCGAACAAGCCCGGCAAGCACAGGCGTCCGCTGCGGTAGCCGAGGCGGACGCCGCACGTACACAACGCGACCTCGAGCAACGCCAGACCGACCTGGCCGATCAGATCGCCAAAATCACCGACCAATTCGCCGCCCTCACCGATGCGGATCGAGCTGCCATCGTCAGCCCCGGCACCACGAATCCTTCCGAGCTACCCGCCGCCGTCTCGGCTGCGAGTGGAACATCAGCGGAGGCGATGCGCATCGCCCTCGACCAACTCGGCAAACCCTATTCCTGGGGAGCTACCGGGCCGGGGTCCTTCGATTGCTCCGGACTGATCTACTTCGCCTACAAACAACTGGGACTGACCGTTCCACGCGTGGCCGCAGACCAAGCACGAGCGGGCACACCTGTCTCCCGCGAATCAGTGCAACCGGGTGACTTCATCTCTCTCTACTCACCGATCGGACACATCGGGATCTACATCGGCGACGGGAAATACGTCAACGCCCCCACCGGCGGCGACGTCGTCAAAGTCGCGCCCGTTCCCTGGGATGAAGTGACCGCAATCAACCGGCCCATCGCCACCTGATTCGATGTCCACGGTCCGGACGCCGCGACTGCGAGGAGACCGGATGCCCGTGTGGCAGACCGGTAAGATCGAACCGGTGAGGATTTCAGCCACGGAACCTATGAACCAGAAGTGGCTCCTAGGTGCTGTTTGCGCTTCGATAGTGCTGTTCGGAGTCCTTCTCATGCATTCTGCGCCGATGTCGTTCGCAACGGCGACGAGTATCGGCGAACACTCGATGACCTCGACGGTGAGCGCTCCACCTGCCGTCGACGAGCATTCGGGAGCATCATCTGCGACAGCATCGGAGAGTGGTTCCGCAGCACACTGCGGGAACGGCTGTGGCGATCACAGCTCGGTCATGCATCTGTGTCTGGCTATCATCGGTGCTGTCGCGGCGTTGGCCGTCTTACGGGCAATCGTTGTGGGCTTCGCCGGTTCTCTCGTCCACGCTGCGCGGCTGTCGGCAGTTCGTCGTCGAACCGGGCACCCGCCGCCCTGGACCATTTTCACTCTCTCCGAATTGTCTGTGCTTCGGATCTGACAGGTGACTCACCGTTGTGTGAGACACAGATGTCGACGGGTCAGTGTGCCTGTCGATCCGAACCACCCCACCAACAATTTCAGGAGTTTGTTATGCGTTCGAATCGATCTACCCGTTTCACGATCGCGATAACGGCGGCTTCCGCTGTCGCCGCCGCAGTTCTCGCTGGCTGCAGCAGTAACGACGGCGAAATGAACATGCCCGGCATGTCGAGCAGCGATACACCGGCCTCGTCGTCCTCCGAGAATTCCGCCGAAGCATCGGCCGAATTCAACGATGCCGATGTCACGTTCGTCGAAGGGATGTACCCCCACCATGCACAAGCGGTGGAGATGGCTTCACTTGTCGACGGCCGAACCGAGAATGCTCAGGTCATCGAGCTGGCCCAGGCCATCGAAGCAGCTCAAGCACCGGAGATGGAGCAGATGAATGCCCTGCTCACCGCATGGGGACAGCCCGCAGCGTCCGCCGACATGGGCGGAATGGACATGGGCGGTATGGACATGGGGAGCGGTGGCATGACCGGCATGATGAGCCAGGAAGACATGGACATGTTGTCGGCCGCCAACGGAGCGGAGTTCGACTCCATGTGGCTCACCATGATGATCGAGCACCACAAGGGGGCAATCGAGATGGCTCAGATCGAGTTGGCCGACGGCTCCAATGCTGATGCCAAGGAGCTTGCCTCCACAATCATCGATGCGCAGCAGAGCGAAATCTCCACAATGGAAAGTTTGCTCGCCCAGTAACTCTCAATTCTGGGAACTATCAACCGTAGGGCGGGGCTCGGCCGATACCGAGCCCCGCCCTTCGGTTTCGAAGGACCTGGCCCTTTTAGCTGCCACACCGATCAACACGGCCCCGGAAACATGCCCTCCCCTGCTGATGCACCCGCCTGCGGGGTCCTTGGGACACGCAGATCCGCGGTAGGGACAGGGGGCGGCTCTCGGATCGGGTCATCGCGGCCCGGCGGGGGCGCGCCGTCGACAGAGAGTGGGTTCGATACCACCGGCACGGGCAGTTGGGGAGGCGTGGTCTTGCACGTGCGGCTGCTCGGTTTCCTTCTCAGATGGGTAATACAACCGAACTGACGAATTCATTGCGTATCCAGGCAATGAACAGACCCCACACCCCCGTCAGCAGGGCGACACCGACGGCGATCATGATCACTCCGCCTGCCACTTTGATTCTCTGCGAGTTCCGCCGTAGCCAGCCGACACCGCGCATCGCCGAACTCGAGCCGAACGCGAGGACCACGAACGGTAGACCGAGTCCCAGACAGTAGGCGACGATGAGAGTGACGCCGCGCGCTGCGGTTGCGCCTTCAGTGCCAGCGGCAACGGACAACACCCCGGCGAGCGTGGGGCCAAGGCACGGCGTCCAGCCGAGCGCGAACACGCCACCGAGCAGCGGCGCTCCAGCAAGAGACGAGATGGTTTGCGGCGCGAATCGAGTGTCGCGTTGGAATGCGGGAATGAACCCGATGAACGTCAAGCCCATGATGATCGTGATGGCACCGCCGACCTGCTGAAGCACCTGTTCGTTGATGCGCAGGGTGCCGATGACCCCGAAAATCGAGGCGGTGGCGAGGACGAAGACGATGGTGAAGCCGGCGACGAACAACCCCGCTGCACCTGCCACGCGCCAGCGGCTTGCCAGCTTCGGCGGTGCTTCACCAGTCGAGGCGGCGGCGAGCGACGGCACGTCGGCACCTGCGATGCCCGCCAGGTACGACAGGTAGCCCGGCACCAGGGGCACCACGCACGGTGACGCGAACGAGACCAGCCCGGCGAGCATACATGCGGCGATCGCCAGTACCAGAGGTCCGCTCGATGCCAGATTTTGGAACGTCGAGCCAACGCCGCCTTGGGCAAGAAGAACAGTCATTCGTCTGCTATCCGTTCGACGACAGGGAGCAGGTCTTCGGCGAGGAGGGCACGCATGAACACTGCCGCCACCCGGTGCTCTCGATCGAGTACCAGCGTCGAGGGAATCACGCTGGTCGGGTAGTTCCCGCCGAGGGCGATCAGCGTCCGCATCGAGGGGTCGTAGATCGAGGCGTAGGAGACATTGTTGTCGACAACGAAGTCCTGCGCTTTGTCCTTCTGCGGATCTCGAACATTGATACCGAGGAACTGCACACCGCGCTCGCGGGTTGCTTCGTAGACCTCTTCGAGGTCGTCGGCTTCGCCGCGGCAGGGGCCGCACCACTGACCCCAGAGATTGATCACGACCACCTCGCCGTCATAGTCCGACAGAGCGGTGTTCTTACCTTCCTCCATCAGATCGGGTCCGGCGAGTTCACCGATGGTTCCGCGCGTTTCGGGGGGATCGTAGACGATGTCGGTTTGACCACCGGGTGCAACGAAATCGAAGCTACCTCCGGAGGGCACGGCGTCGGCGCCTGCGGAACATCCGGAGACCAGGAGTACAACGGCAAGGATGGATGCCGTTGCCGTGGCGGGCAGACTGCTCTGTTCGCGTGTGCGAGCCCCCGTAGGGCGGCCGAGTCTCATGAAGTCGACGCCTTTGCTGCAGTACGGATCTGCGCCGATGTCTCGAACATCGTGGGATCGGTGACGCGGTCGATGCCCCAGTCTTGGCCGGTGACGAAGCTCGGGGCACTGTGACTTCCCTCTCCGGAATGCACTACGGACACGAGGCAGTCAGTTGATTCGGATCGTGGTCGTGGCTCCTGGATCCTGGTCCGGTCGATACCCGGTCGGCAACACCGGCCGGGTCGACGCGGGATTGACGCGACCGGTGCCGCATGACCTCGCCGAAGCACAGGGCGGCGGCTAGCAGGCGACATCAGTTCAAACCCGCGTACGAATGCAGTCCGGAGACCACCATGTTGATGATGAACAGGTTGAACAGCATGGCCACGAATCCGGCGATGTTGATCCACGCGGCCCGGGTGTCACGCCACCCGCTGGTGGCCCGGGCGTGCAGGTACGCGGCGTAGATGATCCACGCGATGAATGAGACCGTCTCTTTCGGGTCCCAGCCCCAGAACCGACCCCACGCGGCCTCGGCCCAGATCGCGCCGAGGATGACACCGATTCCGAACAGGGGAAACGCGAAGATGGTGGTCTTGTACGCCAGCACGTCGAGCGAGTGCGCCGAGGGGAGACGAGCGACGATCCGGCCCACTCTGCTGTCGGGGACGGCGTTGTTGTTGGGATATCGGATCCGGATCAGGAACAATGTGCTGGCTGCACCGGAGATCAGGAACACCCCGCTGCCGAGCGAGACGACGGAGACGTGCACGGGGAGCCAATACGACTGCAAGGCTGGTACGACGGGCGCCGCGTTGGCATAGAGCACAGTTCCGGCAATGAAGAGCAGGATCAAGGTCGGCACGAGGACGAACAACCATAGTGTGCGCAGTTGCTCCGAGCGCAGCACGATCAGTCCGGCAAGTATGCCGGCCGCGCAGGTGACGGAGACGAATTCGTACATGTTTCCCCACGGCGGGCGGCCCGTGGCGATCCCGCGCAGGACGATCGACCCGATATGCAAAGTGAGTGCGAGCATTACCAGGGCGAGTCCCGTGCGGCCCAGGCGTTCGGACGGGGCTCTTCGCTCGGGGACCGGCACGTATCCCGGTGTCGATGATGTCGCTGCGATCAGTTGCGGATGCAGACTCGAGGCCCGGCTCAGAGTCGCTGTTCGTGTCGTTGCGAGTTGTGCGATGAACAGGATCGCGGCGAGAAGGTAGACCACGAAGGCGGTCTCGAAACTGATGTCGCTCCAGCGGGCGAGGGTGTCGTCGATCGGCATGGCGCTACACCGTTTCTGTATCGAGGGTCTCGGAGTGGGTCTTTGTACGCGGCGTCCAGATTTCGGTGCGGAGGGTCTCGAATTCGGGTCCCCATCCGGCGTGATCGGTACGGGCGAGCCCGCCCATCTCCACGCTCGATCGGCCTGTTTCGGCCGGGAGTACACGGAACCAGACTCGACGTCGCTTGATCACCAGCGAGACCAACAGTCCGGTCATCATCGTGATCGCGAACACGAGCACCCACAACTGTGCGGGGTCGTATCCGACCTGCAGGTTGGCGAACTCCTTGGCGCCGTTGAATCGAATGTTGGTGCCGTCGGTGAGGGTCGTCGATTCACCGGGACGCAGGTTCACCCGATCCTGCTTGACAAGTCGGCCCTGGTTGATCATCTCCTGGTCCAGGGAGAAGATCGACTGGGGGATGCCGGTGTCGAGGCCGGTATCTCCTTTGTAGATATCCACTGCCACAGCAGGATCGACCAAGTCCGGGAAGCGGGAGGAGAGCAGGGTTCCGTTGAATTGCGCAGTGGGAGCGAAGAGGCCTTCGATGGCGATCTGGCCGCGGCGTCGCTCATCGGCGGTGGCATAGGTCCCGCCGGGTGGATCGAAACGCAACGCCCCGCTACTCAGGAACGTGGTGGCGTCGTCGGGCCGGAACTGCAGGGCCTCGGTTCGACTCTGACCGTCGGGGAAGGTCACGGTGAATTCCGGGGCGTATCCGTGGCCGGTGAGGTAGATGCGTTCATCTCCGAGCCGGAGGGGTTCGTTGACTTTGAGTTGATAGTCGCGCCAGGTGTCTGCGGCGATGTCGTCGGCGGACTGGTAGGAGATGTTCGAGGTGAACATCTCTGCCTGGCCGTTCTCAAGGTAGTCGGCGTTGAAGTCCTTGACTCTGATGCAGAACGGCTCCAGCCCGGTTCCGTCGGTGCTGTTGCCGGCCCGGAAGGAGTCGTAGATGGCGGGCGAGGTGTTGCAGAAACCGGGCCCGTTGTCGGCGATGACGATGACCGATCCTTCGTAACCGAAGAGCTTGCCGATGGCGATGGCCGCGAGCAGACCGATCAGCGAGAAATGAAAAAGTAGGTTTCCCGCTTCGCGGGTATAGCCCTTCTCGGCGGAGAGGGTGAGCGCCCCATCGGGCTCGGGCCTAACGGCAGTACGCCACCCTCTCAAGTGGGGCGCGATGTCGTCGATGACGGTTTTCGGGCTACCGGCGAGAGCGCCCGAATGATGAAGCGGTAGTCGCGAAAGGTTTCGGGGTACGCGAACTGGCTGTGCGCGAAGGGCTTTACCGTGTTCGATCATTCGGGGAGTCAGGCAGCCGATCAACGACACAAACAGTAGGACGTAGATGGCGGTGAACCAGAAGCTTCCGAATACGTCGAACAATTCCAGCGTGTCCATGACGGCCCCGAGAGCCGGGCGCGCTGCGATGTAGGAATCAACCGCCTGGGTGTTGAGATTGCGCTGTGGCAGCAGGGCGCCTGGGATTGCTGCGATAGCGAGCAAAAACAGCAGCACCAGTGCCGTTCGCATCGAGGTCAGTTGCCGCCACCTGTTGCGCACCGCAGCGATTGCTCTGCGTAACCGTCCCTGCGATGTGAGCGCCGGGGTTTGATCAGCTGTCACACCGCCACACCCTTTCGACGATTGCATCTCAATTACTATGCAACATAGTAGTTGATGGGCCGTGTGCAGTTGTGTGCGGTAGTCGCCTGGGCGAGAGGGTAAGTGCTGCAACCACAAACGTGGTACTTGGTCCATCCGGAACGCTGCCGGGCTGCGGTTCGGTTTAGGCCGCTTTCGGCCCCACGGTAGGCGCGGATCGGTTCTTCTACTCATGCCGTCCAAACGCGTTTCATCCCGCGGAGTAACCTGTTCAACACGAGTTCTCAGACCGCTACGTCCACTCGAGACTGCGGACCCGGCTTCTACAACAGTCATGGATTCGTGGCGGTGTGGCCGTCCGGTGGAAACATGTCGGAGTACGTCACCTTCCCGTCCGACCCCCTCCAGTACCCTGCCCCCGCTGCGCTGGCTGCACCTCGCGCAGACGGCGACGCTGCGCGCGCACAAGGAACAAATCCGGACGGTGAGAGCTACGGAACCGGCGAGGCCGCGCAGGCAGATGCTGAACTCCCTGACCTGGTCAGCGCCATCGGTACCGATGGTGAGCTGGGGTACGTCAGGTCGGACGATTTGGTTGGTTCGGTAGTCGACGCTGCCGCGACGCCAGCTCCCCGGACGATTCCCCTGCTGTCACAGACCGGGGACCCCATCGGGTCGTTCCAGATCGGTTAGCATCTTGATCGTCGCCTCTGGCCTCGGCGCTTCGGCGGCCGAGGCCAGAGTTCGTTTCAGCCTAAAGGAGACGGTATGGCTCAATACTGGGGCGATTACCCGGTCGCGGATGACGAGGGTGAAATACCTGAAGGTCTGCCCACGGGTCGATACGTACCGCTCGTCGCCAACGGTCATGGGGCGTTGACTGCCTGGGCTGCGGGTCCGGGCCGATGCTTTCGGACGTCGTATCCAGCGGCGCTGCATCCGCCCGTGAAAGTGTCACGCGGTCACCAGGCAACCGGTGACCCGCAGGAAGTTTGGTTCGAGGCCTTCACTGAAGAAGATTTGCGTGCACAGAACGAGGACATCAATGCATACTTGGCCTCGGCAGGAGTTCGTCCACAACCGCGGGGTTACAAGTGGCACGTGCTGGTCCCCGACAACATCGTGAACGAAGATGCCCTCGAAGACGCGTTACGAGACAAGAACAATTATGTGGATCCCGTAGAAGTCTTCGAATCCATTGCACAGCTGTACGGAAATTTGTTCCGGTCCTGACCTTGCGAGCCGCCAATTTTCCTTGGCAGAGACAGAGGACGTGCGACCCCTCCTGTCGCCGTTTTGGTGTACCCGGTGGAAGTGTCTCGCCAAAGGAACCCGGGGCCGGACGTACACCGTGATGGGAGCTAATCGCTTAACCCGCAGGCGAACTGAGGTGCCGGTAGAGGGTGGCGCGGCCGATTCCGAGTACTGATGCGATTTCGGTTTTGGGTGTGCCGTCGTCGAGCATTCTGCGGATGTGACGAGCTTTGTCGGCGTCGATCTTGGCTGGTTGGCCACCGATGCGGCCGCGGGCTCGTGCGGCTGCGAGGCCGGCCATGGTGCGTTCTTTGACGAGGTCTCGTTCGAATTCGGCGAGGGAGCCGAAGATGTTGTAGGTCAGGCGTCCTCCGACTGTCGAGGTGTCGATGCCTTCGGTGATGCTGCGCAGTGTTGCACCTTTGGTTTCGATGAGGTTGACGGTTTCGATGAGGTGGCTCAGTGAGCGGCCGAGTCGATCGAGTCGCCATACTGCGACGACGTCGCCGGCGCGCACGCTCTCGAGGAGCAGCTGCAACTGAGGTCGGTCTTTGTCTGCTCCGGATGCGACCTCTTCCCAGATGCGGAAGCAGCCGGCGGCTGTCAGTGCGTCTCTCTGTAGATCCAGCGACTGATCGGTGGTCGAGACCCTCATGTATCCCAAAACGGCGCTCACGAGGATGACTGTCTCAGAAACGGCCGACAAGGCACAGGCGGCGCGTCAGAGCTTGAGACAGGTTTCTGAGACACATCACGATTGAGTCTCGATATCGATCCTGTCAGTTTCAGGAGTCGCGTTCACTGTGTCAGAAGTCGAATGCACTGAGCGCCAGCAATTGATGTGGGTTCGGCTCCTACTCCGGCTCGTCGGCGTTAGTGTTGCCTATGGGCATGTCGAAAGTGGTACCTGCGCTGCCGGTACGAGACATCGACACCGCTGTAGAGATATACGTCCGCGCGTTCGGCTTCACGACCCGGTACACCGACCCGACTTTCGCGAGACTTACCCGCGACGACGTCGAGATCCACTTGTGGGCCGCCGACGACGACAGCTGGAATACCCGTTCAGACCCTGCGGCATGGCCGGTATGCAGCGGAGCCGAGACGTTCCTTGCCGGCACAGCCAGCTGCCGCATCGCCGTGGACGAGATCAACGACCTTTACGCCGAGATGTCCCGCGCGGGAGTGCTCCATCCCGCAGACGCGGGTCGTCCCGTCTCGACGGACTGGGGAACGACGGAGTTCGCAGCTGTCGACACCGACGGCAATCTGATCACTTTCCATACCGATGAAAAAAGCCAACACGAGCCCACCACGGCAGGCAACGGCGCACCCTGACCGCACCCTCGAGCAGAAACTCGATGACCCGGACGTCCGTCGACGCGCTACGCGTGGTCATCGTCCTGAAATAAGCGCATGCTGGACTTGTCCACCCGCGCGCAGTCAGGCGACGGTCAGATAGATCAACGCGACATTGAGTGCGACGACGATTCCCGCGATGAGCCATGCCGCGTATGCCGTGATCCGGTGATTGACATCGCCGCCCATCAGGATGCGGTCCGAGGTGAACCGCACCAAGGGAATGAGCGCGAACGGAATACCGAAGGACAGGACGACTTGTGAGACGACCAGTGCCCGACTGGGGTCGACCCCCGCGGCCAGAATTGCCAGTGCGGGAACAAGTGTCACCAGTCGTCGCACCAGAATCGGAATGCGCTGACGTAGTAGGCCGTCCATGATCATCGCGCCGGCGTATGCCCCGACCGATGTCGATGCCAGGCCCGAGGCCAGCAGGCCCACCGCGAACAGCAGCGCTACCACCGGCCCCTGAGTGTCTCCTACTGCTGTGTGAGCTCCTTCGATGGAATCGACGCCCTCTCGGCCTCCCAGCGTCGAGGCCGCCAACAGCAGCATCGACATGTTCACTGCACCGGCCAGCAGCATCGCCAACCCGACATCGATCCGGGTGATCCGCAACAACCGCTGCCGGACAGGCCCTGCCTCGGGGTGTCCGTGCCGGTCACGTGCAAGGCCGGAGTGCAGATAGACCGCGTGCGGCATGATCGTCGCACCGAGCATAGCGGCGGCTATCAATACGCTTTCCGCGCCGTCGAACCGCGGAATCAACCCGGCGGCAGCGGCGGTGAACGATGGCGGTTCCACGACGACGCTGGCAAGAAATCCGACGGCGATGACACCGAGTAGACCGAGAATCACGAACTCGAACGGGCGCTGGCCCCGGCGATCCTGGACCAGCAACAAGATCATCGATACGGCTCCGGTGATGAGGCCGCCGATCAGGAGCGGCAGGTCGAAGAGCAAGTAAAGAGCGATCGCACCGCCGACGATCTCTGCGAGGTCGGTCGCCATGGCGACCACTTCTGCTTGCCCCCAATATGCCAGTCGCACACTCTTGCTCGACTTCTCGCGGACCACTTCGGGCAGTGTCATTCCGGTGACGATGCCGAGTTTGGCGGAGAGGAACTGCACGAGGCCGGCCATCACGTTCGCGGCGACGATCACCCAGACCAGCAGGTACCCGAACTGCGCGCCGGCGCTGACGTTGGAGGCGACATTGCCGGGGTCGACGTAGGCGATCGCGGCGACGAAAGCAGGACCGAGCAGAACGAGGCCAGACCGAAACCTCGAGGGCGGCCGAGACGATCGGCGCTGCAGCACAGACATGACCACACCCTCCGGCACCAACAATATGTCAGAACCCTGAAAATATAGTTCGGCCTCCCGAACAATGCAATGCGGCGTGGCGGTTCGGCGACATCACGATCAGATGGGCAGGATCACTGCACTGACGAATTCGTTGCGGATCCAGGCGATGAACAACCCCCACACCCCGGTCAGCAGTGCGATGCCGACGGCGATCATGATGACACCGCCCGCCACCTTGATCCTCTGAGAGTTCCTCCGAAGCCACCCCACACCGCGCATCGCCGAACTCGAACCGAACGCAAGAACGACGAACGGTAGGCCGAGTCCCAGGCAGTACGCGACGATGAGAGTGACCCCGCGGGCTGCGGTTGCACCTTCGGTGCCTGCCGCCACGGACAGCACGCCGGCAAGGGTCGGACCCAGGCACGGCGTCCAGCCGAGCGCGAACACCCCACCGAGCAGCGGCGCTCCTGCAAGGGACGAGATCTGCCGGGGTGCGAATCGGGTGTCGCGTTGCAGTGCGGGTATCAACCCGATGAACGCCGCACCCATGATGATCGTGATGACCCCGCCCACGCGTTGGAGTACTTGCTCGTTGATGCGCAAGGTGCCGATGACTCCGAAGACCGAGGCTGTGGCGAGGACGAAGACGATGGTGAACCCGGCGACGAACAACGACGCTGCACCGGCCACACGCCAGCGATTCACGAGACCCGTCGACGACGTACCGGCGGTCGCGGTGCTGGGTGTCCGGGCATCGGCTGACTGAGCCTCGCAGGCCGATTGGGTGCCGCGGGCTGATTGGGCGTCGCGGGCTGATTGGGCGTCGGCGCCGGCGATGCCTGCCAGGTAGGACAGGTATCCCGGCACCAGCGGCACCACGCACGGTGAGGCGAACGAGACCAACCCGGCGAGCATGCATGCCGCGATCGCCAGCAGTAGGGGCCCACTCGATGCCGCGTTCTGGAACGTCGACCCGATGTCTTGGGCGAGAAGAGTCGTCATTCCGCGGCTATCCGTTCGACGACGGGAAGCAGGTCTTCGGTGAGCAGGGCTCGCATGAAGACCGCGGCCACCCGGTGCTGGCGATCGAGTACCAGCGTCGAGGGAATGACGCTGGTCGGATAGTTCCCGCCGAGGGCGATCAGCGTCCGCATCGAGGGGTCGTAGATCGAAGGGTAAGTGACGTTGTTGTCGACCACGAAGTCCTGCGCTTTGTCCTTCTGCGGATCTCGGACATTGATACCGAGGAACTGCACACCGCGCTCACGGGTGGCCTCGTAGACCTCTTCGAGGTCGTCGGCTTCGCCGCGGCAGGGGCCACACCATTGACCCCAGAGATTGATCACGACGACCTTTCCGTCGTAGTCCGCCAGAGCGGTCGTCTTGCCCTCCTCCATCAGATCGGGGCCGGCGAGCTCGCCTATGGTTCCGCGTGTTTCGGGAGGGTCGTAGACGATGTCGGTTCGGCCACCGGGCGCGACGAAGTCGAAGCTCCCGCCGGACGGTGCAGCGTCGGCACCAGCGGAGCATCCGGAGATCAGTAGTACGACGGCAAGAATCGATCCGATTGCCGCGGTGGGCGTGCCGCCTTGTCGTCGAGTACCGACCCACACGGGTAGGAAACGTGTCATGAGGTGAAGTCCTTTATTGCAGTGCGGATCTGGTCTGTCGTCTCGAACACTGTCGGGTCGGTGATGCGCTCGATCGTTCCGTCCGGGCGGACGAGAAAACTCAGGGGAAGGACCGGCGGTGCCGAGAGCGCGTCCTGGACGCTGCCGCCGTCGATGTAGTTCGGATAGCGGATGCCCAGTTGCGTGAGCAGCGCGGCCGCGTCCGCGGGTCGGTCCTCGACGTTGATTCCGATGACTGGGATCGCGTCGGGTTCTGCGGCGTAGGCATCGACTACGGGCATCTCGGTGCGGCACGGGCCGCACCAGGATGCCCACAGGTTGATCAGCGTCACCTCGCTGCCGAGAACGTCGACGAGATCGACATCGTCGGCACTGCCGATGCAGCGCGCCATCACTCCCGCCAGCGGCCCACCTTCGTGTGGCACCGGCTGCGGACACAGCGGTAGCGCTGTTGCTCGTGCCGCGTCATCCGGCGGGCGGGACAGTGTGGGTTCGGGTCCGACCGGCGCGACATTGTTGGCGATGACGTCGGATGGGCCGCCCTCGACGCCACCGGAGCGGGGCCACAGTGCGACGATCGATGCAACGACAACGACGAGCATGACGATCGACCAGCCGCGCGTCATCGCCGTGACCTTCTTTCTCGAGAGATCGGCAGAGGGGCGAACGGTACGTCGCGGATCATAGGAGCGTGGACCAGTACGACCAGAAACGCTGCGCGATCAGGGCGATGAGGACGAGAAACCACACGGTCAGCGCAATCGAGTGATTGCGCATCAACACTCCCGCCCACTGCCGCCGGCCCGCACTCGGAGCCCCGCGGTCGAGGTTGCGCAGCGTGACGTACCAGAAGATCGGTACGGTGACCGCCCACACCGCCATGCAGTACGGGCACAGCGCGCCGATGTCGTAGAGGCTCTGCACGATCAGCCAGTGCACGAAGACCGCAGCAGCAGTGACACCGACCTGCAGTGCACTCCAGAACCACTGCGCGAACACGGCTCCGGCGAGCAGGGCGGCACCCACTGCCGCCACGACGGCGAAGCCCGCGATCCCGAGAAGGGAATTGGGAAATCCGAACGCAGACGCCTGCGGGGTGTCCATCACCGATCCGCAGTTGAGTACCGGATTGATACTGCAGGTCGGGGCGTAGGCGGGATCGAGCGCAAGGGCGAACTTCTCTACCGTGAGTACGAACGCGGCGGCCAGTCCGATCACGCCTCCTACCAGCAGCAGCCAGGGCAGGCTTCGGGCGAACGGTCCGCTGCGTCGGGTGAGAGCGGCTGCGCGGTCAGCCGAGTGCAGCGTCGAGGGCATCGGTGAGGTCTCCGTAGGTGGTGGGTTCGATCTTGGTGCCGTTGAGGAAGAACGTCGGGGTGCCCTGGACGCCGAGCGCGATCCCGTCGGCGACGTCGGCCTCGATGCGTTCGAGCGTCGCAGGGTCGGTGTAAGCGGCATCGAAGGCGCTCATGTCGAGTCCTTGCTCGACGGCGAAGCTCCGAAACAACTCGTCCTGCGGAACCTGCTGTTCGCCCCACTGCGCCTGCGTCTCGTACATGCGCTGATACATGTCCTCGAAGCCGCCCTGCTGTGCTGCGGCTTCGACAGCGCGTGCGGCGCGTTCGGCATTGAAGTGCGAGGCGATGGGAAAGTAGCGGGCCACGAAGCTCACCCGGTCGCCGTACTCCTCACGCAATTGTTCGATCGCTGGGTAGACAGACCGGCAGGCCTCGCACTCGAAGTCGAGGAACTCCACGAACGTGACCCGGCCGTCGGGCACCGAGTTCAACCGATGACTGTTCTCGCGCACCGCGATCGAGGCAGGGTCGGCGGCGGCCTGCTCGGCGGCGGCAGCATCCGGCGTGCCCGATCGGTCCACCACCAGAAATACAGCCAACGCGGCGGCGAACACGACCACCAGGGACAGGGAAATCTTCAACGCTCGGCTCATACAACTACCTTCTCGACTCGTTCGGACTGATCAACGGGCCCGATATGGGCGTTTCGACCCGTTGTGAGACTAACAATCGTACGAACGTCGACCGAAAGGTCTTCCCTGACGATCGCATGATTGTTAGATTGTGCCCATGGCCTTGGAACCTTTGGACTCGTGCGATCTGTTGTGTATGGACCTCCCTCACGCCGAGAGGGTGCGCGCAGCCTTGCCTGCTCTCGGCGATATCGAACCGGTCGCCGACGCTGCCCGAGCTTTCGGTGACCCCACCCGACTGACCATCGCGCTCGCGTTGAACGCCGGCGGGCAGATGTGCGGCTGCGATGTTGCGTGGATCGTGGGACAGAGCCAGAAGCTGGTCTCCCACCATCTCCGCAAACTCAAAGCCGCGGACGCCGTCACATCGAACAGAGAGGGAAAGTTGGTCATGTATTCGCTCACCGATCGCGGCGCCCGACTGCTCTCGATACTGACCGAGCCACTGGCCACCGCCTCGGCCACCGCTGATCTCACCGGGGTCGATCATGGCTGACGCGTGCTGCGGACCGACCCCCGCTGCGCCGACCACCGAACCGGCCGCCGACGGTACGGGCACGGCAGGTCCGGCTCCGACCGACGTACCCCAGAGGTTGTGGCAGGTCCGCGAGCTGCAACTCGCATCGGTAGCCGCGATCATCCTCGCCGCATCGTGGTTGCTCGGTCGAACGGGTGCCGATGCGGTCGCGACCGTCGGCGGTCTGATCGCTGCCGCGATCGCGGCCGTCACCTTCGTTCCCGCGACGGTGAGAAATCTGCGACACGGCCGCATCGGTGTCGGCACGCTGATGACGATCGCGCTCCTCGGTGCCATCGCATTGGGCCAGATCCCCGAGGCCGCGATGCTCGGCATCCTGTTTTCCGTCGCCGAGGGACTCGAGGAGTACGCGGTCACCAAGACCCGCCGCGGACTACGCGCACTTCTGTCCTTGGTGCCGCCGACAGTGTCGGTCCTGCGCGGTGGAACCGAGCAGGCCCTGCCCCCCGACGATGTCGTGATCGGGGACACCATGGTGCTGCGACCGGGCGAGCGAGCTGCCACGGACGGCACCATCGCACGCGGTTCGACGAATCTGGACGTGTCCGCGATCACCGGCGAGTCCGTGCCCATCGAAGCCGGTGTCGGCGACGAGGTGCATGCCGGTGCCATCAACGGCGGCGGAGCCATCGAGATCACCGTCACCGCGCCGGCATCGGAGAGTTCGCTTGCGCGCATCGTCCGCATCGTCGAACAGGCCCAGGACCGCAAAGGGGCCGGCCAGCGGCTCGCGGACCGGATCGCACGTCCCCTCGTGCCTTCGATCATGATTCTCGCCGCCCTCGTCGCCGGCGTCGGTGCGGTGCTCGGTGACCCCATGTTGTGGCTCGAACGCGCACTGGTGGTCCTGGTCGCGGCATCACCGTGCGCGTTGGCCATCTCGGTGCCGCTGTCGGTGGTGGCGGCGATCGGGGCTGCGAGCCGCAACGGGGCATTGATCAAAGGCGGTGCAGCAGTAGAAGAGCTGGGCCGCATCCGCGTCGTCGCCGTGGACAAGACCGGCACCCTCACCGCAGGACGACCGGAGGTCGTCGACGTCGTCACCGCTGCGGGAATCGGCCGCGACGCCGCGCTGGCCGTTGCTGCTGCGCTCGAAGCGCGCAGCGAGCATCCACTCGCCCGCGCCATCCTCGCTTCCGTATCGACCGTCGCGGCAGCCGATGATGTCACTGCCATCGCCGGACACGGCCTGACCGGCACCCTCGACGGAGCCGCGATCAGGCTCGGGAAACCGAGCTGGTTCGACACCCACCCCAGCTCCGAGGAGTTCCGCGCCGACGTCGCTCGTCTCCAAAGCAGCGGTGCCACAGTCGTTCTCGTCGAACGCGCCGGAGTCCTGATCGCTGCGATCGCCGTCCGCGACGAACTGCGGCCCGAGGCCGCCGAGGCTGTCCGCCAACTCACCGCGCTCGGTATCGACACTGCGATGCTCACCGGCGACAACGCACTCACTGCGCAGGCCCTGGCGACCCAGGCGGGTATCACCGCCGTCCACGCCGAACTACTGCCCGAGGACAAAGCGGCCCTGCTCGCCGACATCGCGGCCGGACGCAAGATTGCCATGGTCGGCGACGGCATCAACGACGCTCCCGCCTTGGCGACCGCAGATGTCGGTATCGCCATGGGCGCAATGGGAACCGACGTTGCCATCGAGACCGCCGATGTTGCCCTCATGGGGGAAGACCTCCGGCATCTACCGCAGGTGCTGGCCCACGCTCGGCATGCCCGCGGCATCATGGTCCAGAACATCGCCCTGTCGATCGCGATCATCGGCGTGCTCGTCCCACTGGCTGCCACCGGCGTCCTCGGTTTGGCGACTGTGGTGCTCGTCCACGAACTCGCCGAAGTCCTGGTGATCGCCAATGCGATTCGTGCCGCCCGCACCACACCGTTGGACGGGTTCGTCCCACCGCCTACGGCATCCGGTGCCCTCAATGTCACGATCGCACCCGCAGCGGCCTTCGAGGATGCCTGCTGCGCTCCGGCCCCGACGCCGAGGAACGCTGCGCCTCTCGCATCTGGGAACCTACTGGCCGCCACCACCGCACCGTCACCCTCGGCGATCGGAGCAGACGACGGCAGCAGCTCCGGGTGCTCGGATCGATGTACCTGCTGCACATCGACTCCCGCGCGAAGCGAACTCGGTCAGGGAAGGTAGAGACCTGCGGGCGGTGATCGGACTGCATGCAGGCTCTACGGGATCGACATGACCCCAGCAGCAGCGGCATCGACAACAGAGGTGCGCTGGCACCACCTCGAACGAACACACATCCTCTCGCAGCACTATCCGTGATTGCATGCTCTCAACCACGCCGCGATGGTGAAAGCTGCGGCGGTAGAACATGATCGGCGCGAATCCTGGGGTCAGGTGATCCGGATCGTGATCGCTGCTCCAGGATCGTGGTCGGGGCGATACCCGGCCGGTAACACCGGCCGGGTCGAGGCGGGACCGATGTCGCCGATGCCCATTCCGCAGGACCGTACGGACGCGCTGAGAGGCAGATAGCGGTCATCAGTTCAGGCCTGCGTAGGAGTGCAGGCCGGAGACGACCATGTTGATGATGAACAGATTGAACAGCATCGCCACGAATCCGGCGATGTTGATCCATGCTGCGCGGGTGTTGCGCCACCCGCTGGTGGCGCGGGCGTGCAGGTAGGAGGCGTAGACGATCCAGGTGATGAAGGAGACCGTTTCTTTCGGATCCCAGCCCCAGAACCGGCCCCACGCGGCTTCGGCCCAGATAGCGCCGAGGATAACGCCGACGCCGAAGAGCGGGAAGGCGAAGATCGTGGTCTTGTAGGCCACGATGTCCAGTGTCTGCGCGGAGGGCAGGCGGGCTGCGATCCGGCTCACGCGGCTGCCCGAGTCCTCGGGATGCTTCATGCGGATCAGGAACAGTATGCTCGCAACCCCGGAGATCAGGAACACCCCGCTGCCGAGCGAGACGATGGAGACGTGCACCGGCAGCCAGTACGACTGCAGTGCCGGTACCACCGGTGCTGCGTCGGCGTACAGCACGGTGCCGGCGACGAACAGCAGGATCAACGTCGGCACCAGAACGAACAACCACAGGGTGCGTAGCTGCGTCGAGCGCAGCACCACCAGTGCAGCGACTACACCTGCTGCGCAGGTGACCGAGACGAATTCGTACATGTTGCCCCACGGCGGCCTGCCGGTGGCGATCCCGCGAAGGATGATCGACCCGATATGCAGGGTCAGTGCCACCATCACCAGCCCGAGTCCGCTACGCCCGAAACGTTCGGATGGAACTCGCCGGGGTGCGTCGGGAATGCGTCCGGGCGTCGTCGACGTGGCAGCAATGATCCGAGCACGAAGTCGCTCCGTATTGTGCAGTTCCGCGCTACGGGTCGTTGCGAGCTGTGCGAGGAATGCGATCGCGGCGAGGAGATAGACCACGAAGGCGGTCTCGAAGCTGATGTCGCTCCACCGGGCGAGGGTGTCGTCGATCGGCATGGTGCTACACCGTTTCTCTGTCGTGGTTCTCGGACGGGCTCTGCGTGTGCGGCCAGATCTTCAACCGAAGGGTCTGGAATTCCGGTCCCCAGCCGGCGTGATCGGTGCGAGCCAGGCCACCCATGTCCACTGGCGAGAGACCGCGCTCGCCGGGGTGGACCCGGAACCAGACACGGCGACGTGTGATGACCAGGGACACCAGTAGTCCGGTCATCATCGTGACCGCGAACACGAGCACCCACCGCTGCGCGGGGTCGTATCCGAC
>NZ_JAWLRY010000013.1:0-133010 GCF_033142325.1 Rhodococcus sp. IEGM 1370
ATTCTCCCAGCCGACCACACCCCACTACAGACCAACACGCAGCAACATCAACCAGGCCCAATTCGCAACAGCCCGGATTCCGTCGCTTGACGTGAATTGTGGACACTCACGTCAGTTGGACCCAACTCGAGCCGGGTGTTCTCATGTACCCATGACCCTCAGCCTGCTGCTCAGCTTCGCCGGTGTGTGCTTTCTGCTGGCGATTCTGCCCGGGCCCGATTCGTTTCTGGTGCTGCGCTACAGCATCGGGGGACTGCGACCGGGGATCGCGGCGGCGATGGGCGTCGCGATCGGTGGACTGTTCTGGGCCGTGCTGGTGGCCGTCGGGCTGGCGGCGATCGTCGAGCAATCCGCGACGGCGTATCGCGTCGTCAAGATCCTCGGTGGGCTGTATCTGCTGTACCTGGGCGTGAAGGCCTTCCGGGCGCGACGCAAGAACAAGGTGGCCGGTGAGCCGCTGGTGCCTGTCGCTGCGTCTGCGTGGTCGGCGTTCGGTGCGGGTGTTCTTTCGTGCGCTCTCAATCCCAAGGTCGGACTGTTCTACCTTGCGGTGGTGCCGCAGTTCCTGACCGTGGTCACCTTCGCCGGTGCCATGACGCTCGGGCTGGTCGAGGTGGTTGTCGCCGCGCTGGTGATGGGAGTGTTCTCCGTTCTCGCCTCACGTGCGGTGGCCCTGCTGAGCAGGCCCGCGGTGACCGACTGGCTGGACCGAATCAGCGCCGGATTCCTGGTTGCCCTCGGCATCGGAACTGTCGGGTCCGCCGCCTAGCAGAGCGCGCCGATCACGGCTCGAGTACCGGCTCGATCCCATCCCAGCCGCCGCGTCGGATGCGGAGGATGTAGACCAGTTCGTTGCTGCCGAACGCCTCGACGGTGGTGAAGCGTTTGGGCTCCGTGTTGACCTCGGGATTGCGTGCGTGCGCTTCCTCGTAGAGCTGAGTGGCTCGAAGATCGGCCAACTCCACCCGGGTCCAGAAGTCGTCGGACTGCACCGAGTAGACCAGCCTGGGTGCGCCGTCGGTGACGTGCGCGATGTCGATGTCGTCATCGTCGGAATCGGAGTCCTCGAGGTCCAGGTCGAGGTCGTCCTCGGAATCGGTGTCCTGCTCGGCGTCGGTTCCGATCAGATAGACACCCGCCTGCAGGTCACCGGCGGCGACCGTCATGTACTCGGCGTAGTCGCCGGTGTCGATTCCGTCCACGTCCATGTATGTACGGTAGCCATGTGCTGCTTCGTTCACTGAACCCACTCGCCGTTGCGCGGGGAGACGATATTCCCGACGCCATCACGATCGACGGAGTCTCGCTCTCTCGTGCCGACATCCTGGGCGCGGCGACGTCCGTGGCCGAACGCATCTCGCGTGCCGACCGACTTGCGGTCTACGCGACGCCGTCGGTGAAGACGGTGCTCGCTGTTGTGGGTGCACTCATCGCCGGTGTCACCGTGGTGCCGGTTCCGCCCGATGCCGGGGTGGCCGAACGTGAGCACATCCTCCGCGACTCGGGCGCGCAGGCGTGGCTCGGTGAAGCGCCGCCGGACACCTCCGGGCTCGAGGTCCTGCCGGTGCGTCAGCATGCACGGTCGTGGCACAGCTACCCCGAACCGCAACCGTCCTCGGTCGCGTTCGTGCTCTACACCTCCGGTACCACCGGCCCGCCGAAAGGTGTGTTGATTTCTCGCAGTGCCATCGCGGCCGGGCTCGACGCGTTGGCGCAGGCCTGGGCATGGACGTCGAGAGACACTGTGGTGCAAGGACTTCCGTTGTTCCACGTGCACGGTCTCATCCTCGGCGTCCTCGGCCCCCTGCGAGTGGGCAGCCCGCTGATCCACACCGGGAAGCCGACGCCGGAGCTCTACGCGGCCGCGCGCGGATCCCTGTACTTCGGGGTACCGACCGTATGGTCGCGTGTCGCCGCGGACGAGGCGTCGGCCCGCGCCCTTGCCGGTGCCCGACTTCTGGTTTCCGGCAGTGCGCCGCTCCCGGTTCCGGTGTTCGAGAGGCTACGTGAACTCACCGGCCAGGCCCCGATCGAGCGATACGGCATGAGTGAAACCCTCATCACCATCAGCACCCGCGCCGACGGGGAGCGTCGAGCAGGCTCGGTGGGACTGCCGGTCGCAGGCGTCGAGACTCGGCTGCGCGGTGAGAAGGGCGAAATCCTGCCGCACGACGGCGAATCCATCGGAGCGTTGCAGGTCCGCTGCCCCATGCTGTTCGACGGCTACCTCAACAACCCGGACGCGACGGCGAAGACCTTCACCGAGGACGGGTGGTTCGACACCGGAGACGTCGCCCTCATCGAGCCCGACGGCTTCCACCGAATCGTGGGACGAGCCTCGACCGATCTGATCAAGTCCGGCGGCTATCGCGTCGGCGCAGGGGAGATCGAGACGGTGTTGCTGGGGCATCCGAGCGTAGACGAGGTGGCCGTGGTCGGTGTGCCCGACGACGACCTCGGGCAGCGCATCGTGGCGTACGTCGTCGGCACCGATGTGGAGGATCGGGTGCTGATAGATCTGGTGGCCACCGAGCTCTCGATTCACAAGCGGCCCCGCGAGATTCGAGTGGTCGACTCTCTCCCACGCAACGCGATGGGCAAGGTCCAGAAGAAGTTGCTCGGCTGATGACCCCTTGACGGCATAGGTTAGGCATGCCTATTGTTTCCGGTCATGACCGCACCTGCGCCCGAATTGGCCGCCGCTTTCGCTATCGGAGCACACCGATCGGAGGCAAACAGTATCGAGGCGGCGACGCGTCGTGAGTTCCTCATCGGCAGCGTTGCCCTCGCTGCGCTGATCGCCGGCTGCGGTAGCGGTGAGGGGCAGGCCACGGGCGATGGGACGGCAGGGGACGGCTATCCCCGCACGATCGTCGACGATGCGGGTGAGTCCGTCGTGATCGACCGTCGACCACAGCGGGTTGCCTGTGTGGCCAACCTGTGGGATCTCGATACGGTGCTCGCGCTCGGGGTCGTCCCCGTGCAGTTCGGGGTGCGCGAGGGCTTCGCCGAGATGATCGGCGCACCGAACAGATCATGGGAGTGGCACGAGAACGCCCTCGCCGAACTCGGTGGGACGAGTGAGCGGATCTCCCTCGGTGAGTCGATCGACACCGAGCGCATCGCAGCCGCCGAACCCGATCTCATCATCGGCGACGACGGGGTGGCCGATTCCCGTTCTCAGCTCGAATCGCTTGCCCCCGTGGTGCAGATCGCGTCGTTCGATTGGCGGGCCAACCTCGAGATGATCGGCGACGCACTCGACCGGCGAGATCGCGCCGACGAGCTCATCGCGGACACCGACGCGAGGATGTCCGCCGCGCTCGAAGGGCTCGACGTCGGCGGTGCCACGGTCGGCTTGATCGCCGCCTACGACACGTCCATGTTCTACGGGCTCGGTCACGAATCGATTCCCGCTGTGGATCTGTTCCGGCGAGCCGGGTTCACGACGGTCGCCGCACTGTCCGACGGAGCGACCGCCGACGCTCCGCGTCCCGAGTTCTCCGCCGAGAACGCCGACGTCCTCGCCGACGCCGATGTGCTCGTCGTGTTCGACTTCGGCTCGGCCGGAATCGTCGAGACCGGACTGTTCACGTCGTTGCCGAGCGTCGCAGCGGGCCGGGTGGTGGTGCTCGAACAAGGTGAAGTGGCTCAGGGCTTCTCGACGTTGAGCCCGCTCAATCTCGACCTCTGCATCGACGTGGTTCGCCGTGCGGCCGAACTGCTGTGAGTACACGCCCCGGGCTACGTCGTTCGGCCGGTCGTCAGCGAGCGTTCGAGTAGGCGGTTAGCCTCGAAATCATGACCACTCTCGACGGCGCACGCATTCTCGTATTCGGTGCCAGCGGCGGTCTCGGCGGACCGATCGTCGAGCAGCTCGCGAAGGCCGGGGCTCGGTTGACTCTGAGCGGCCGGAGCATCGAGTCGGACCATCACACGGTGAACGCCGATCTGACGCTGCCCGATTCGGCCCGATCGGTGGTCGCGGAGGCCGTCGAACACCACGGCGGATTGGACGGAATCGTCATCGCCGCAGGTGTTGTGGCGTTCGGGCCGGTGACCGAGGTGGACGACGACACCGTCGACGAATTGCTGCTGCTGAACTATCTGGCACCGCTGCGTGTGCTTCGAGAAGCACTGACCACGCTGGATCAGGGCGGGTTCGTGCTCAACATCAGTGCCGTCGTGGCCGACAAGCCGATGCCGAACATGGGTGCCTATTCGGCGAGCAAGGCAGCGGTGAGCGCGCTGCTGAAAAGTGTTCGTACAGAAGCGCGGAAGTCGAAGATCAGGATCGTCGACGTGCGTCCGCCGCACACCGAGACGGGGCTTGCGACGCGGCCGATCGCCGGGCAAGCACCGAAACTACCGCAGGGTCTGACGCCGGATGCGGTGGCAGCACGCATCGTCGCGGCGATCACCGACGACGAGACCGATGTCGGCGCGGATCAGTTCTCGTAAGCTATTGTCGGCATCGTGACCGAGACACACGTGACCGACGCAGCCAGAAGGCTCGTGCGTCGTCGCACCATCGACTTCGGTCTCGTCTGCACTTCTTCCTGTTCGTAGCTGTCGATCGAACCCATCCCCGACGAGCATTTCGCGCTCCTCGGGTAGTTCCGGCAACCCTCGAATCGAACAGGAATCTTCCATGACCACTTCTGTGTCCCACATCGGCGGCGTCATCGCTGCCACCGACGATGCCGTGCAGGCCGACGCCAAGAACGGCCACGCGGTGTTCCGTGCCTCCGCCACCGCGCACGATGCCGTCGCCAGCACCGTCACCCTGGGCAAGTTCAGCGTCGAGGTCGACGAGCCGCCCGCCCTCGGCGGTGAGAACAAGGCCGCCAACCCGGTCGAGTACTACCTGGCTTCGCTGCTGTCCTGCCAGGTGGTCACCTACCGCGTCTGGGCCGAGAAGCTCGGTATCGTCGTCGACGACATCAAGGCCAAGGCCGAGGGTGACCTCGACGTTCGTGGATTCTTCGGTTTCGACGACAGCGTTCGTCCCGGATTCGGTGAGGTGCGCGTCGTCGTGACCGTCACCGGTCCGGAGAGCCGGGAGCGGTACGAGGAGCTGCAGGAGGCCGTCGACGATCACTGCCCCGTGCTGGATCTGACGCGCAATCCCACCCCGATTCACACCGTTCTCGAAACGGCCTGATGTCATGAGCGAACGGACATTCGGCCTGCGTACCAGAGCAATTCACGCCGGAGCGAGACCAGATCCTTCCACCGGTTCGCGTGCTGTGCCCATCTATCAGACGGCCAGCTACGTGTTCGAGAATTCCGCGGACGCAGGCGATCTGTTCGCTCTGCAGAAGTACGGCAACGTCTACAGCCGCATCGGCAACCCCACGGTCGCCGCCTTCGAGGAGCGCATCGCGAGCCTCGAAGGCGGCATCGGGGCGGTGGCGTTCGCCAGTGGGTTGGCGGCCGAGTTCGCAGTGTTCGCTGCGCTTGCCGGCACCGGCGACCACATCGTTGCCGCGGCCGGGCTCTACGGCGGCACGGTGACCCAGCTCGACGTCACGCTGCGTCGCTTCGGCGTCGAGACCACATTCGTTCCCGGTACCGATCCTGCGGATTACGCAGCAGCGGTGACGGATTCGACCAAGCTGATCTACGCGGAGATCATCGGCAATCCGTCGGGGGAGATCGCCGACCTCGAGGGTCTCGCCGCCGTAGCGCACGAGCACGGAATTCCGTTGGTGATCGACGCGACGATGGCGACGCCTTGGCTGAGCAGGCCCATCGAATTCGGCGCCGACATCGTGATCCACTCGGCTACCAAGTTCCTCGGCGGTCACGGATCGACGCTCGGGGGAGTGGTGGTCGAATCCGGGCGATTCGATTGGGGCTCGGGCAAATTCCCGCAGATGACGGCCCCGGTGGATTCGTACGGCGGTCTGTCGTGGTGGGGAAATTTCGGCGAGTACGGATTTCTGACCAAGCTGCGCAGCGAGCAGTTGCGCGACATCGGCGGCGCACTGGCACCGCAATCGGCATTCACGTTGATCCAGGGAGTGGAGACGCTGCCGCAACGCATGGACGCGCACGTCGCCAATGCTCGGGTGGTCGCCGAGTGGCTCGAGGGCGATTCCCGCATCGACTATGTGAGATGGGCTGGGCTGCACAGCCACCCGCATCACGAACGTTCCGAGAAATATCTGCCCGCCGGACCTGGAGCGGTGTTCGCCTTCGGAATCGACGGAGGCCGGGCCGCCGGACAGGCGTTCGTCGAGAGCGTTCAGGTCGCCAGCCACGTCGCCAACATCGGTGACGTGCGCACGCTCGTTATCCACCCGGGAAGCACCACGCACCGACAACTGACCGACGAGCAACTCCGCGGAGCAGGTGTCGGTCCCGAGCTGATTCGTATCAGCGTCGGCCTCGAAGACACCGAGGACATTCTGTGGGACCTGGATCAGGCCCTGACACTGGCAACCGGAAAGGAGCGGTCATGAGCGAACGCACCTGGCAGGGCCCGTCCGCCCAGGAACGGCAGCGCATCCTGCGGGAGACCAAGACGGTGGCGATCGTCGGAGCGTCCAAGAATCCCTCGCGGGCAAGCTACTTCGTCAACCGCTACCTCTCGTCGACGAGCAACTACGAGATCTTTCTGGTGAACCCGACGGTCACCGACATCGAAGGAACGACGGTCTACCCCACACTCGCGGACCTACCGAAGCCGCCGGATCTGGTCGACGTGTTCCGCAAGTACGACGACCTTGCTGCAGTGCTTTCGGAAACCATTGCAGCGCATGCGAAGACGATCTGGCTGCAGTTGGGGCTGTGGCACGAGCAGGTGGCCAATGACGGCGAGGTAGCGGGATTGAACGTCGTCATGGATCGGTGCCTGAAGATCGAACACGCCCGATTCCACGGGGGTTTGCACCTGGCCGGATTCGATACGGGAGTGATCGATTCGCGTCGTACCCGCGGTTAGAGGTTCACGCCTTCAGCAGACGGCCGCTGATGACGGTGGCCAGTGCACGTGGAGCCAAACGGACACTGCCGGCGCTGATCTTGTTGGACAGGCCGGACACGATGCTGGCGGGGGTGCGGCGAGAGTCCAACGCGCGCAGAGCCGTCGCGACCACCTGCTCGGAGGTCTGAAAGTTGCCCACCGCGGCGTCCTCGGATCCGACGACGTCGAAGAACTCGGTGCGGGTAGGGCCGGGGGAGAGCGCGAGAATCTTCAGCGGCGAGGCGCGGTGCTCGAAGGCAAGCGCTTCGGTGAAGTTCAGGACGAATGCCTTCGTCGCGCCGTAGACGGCCATATTGGGTGTGGGTTGGTACGCGGCGGTACTCGCCACGTTGATCAGTGCGCCGGTCAGGTTCGGCAGGAATGCGTGAGTGAGGTCCACCAGCGCACTGATGTTGAGGGCGATCTCGGCGGCGACGCGTGTGGGGTCCTCGTCGGCGAACTTCCCGTGCGTGCCGAAACCTGCGTTGTTGATCAGGGTGGTGGGGGTGATTCCCCTGTCCGTCAATGTGGTTCGCAGGGTTTCGCCGATGCCGGGGACGCCCAGATCCATGGCTACGACGGTGGCCGTCACGCCGTGATCGGTTTCGATGCGCCGCGCCAGGGCGTTCAGTCGATCGGCGCGTCGTGCCACGAGGACGACGTTCTCGCCGCGTGCGGCGAAGCGGGTGGCGAATTCCTCGCCGAGGCCCGAACTTGCTCCGGTGATGAGCGCTGTGGAAGTCATGGTTGCCAATGTAGGCAGTGTCAGCATTGTTGTCAACGCCAACATCGCCTAGGGTGAGGTCATGGCAACGCAGCGCTACCACCATGGCGACCTGCGTGCGGTGTTGCTCGACGAGGCCGAACGGAGCATCGCGCACGGCGGGGTCGACGCGTTGTCGCTTCGGCAGCTGGCCAGAGACGTCGGAGTCAGTCACGGTGCCCCGGCGCGCCACTTCCGTGACAAGCAAGCGTTGCTGGATGCATTGGCGCTGCACGGTTTCGAGGAATTGAACCGCCGGATGGTCGCAGCGGCAACGGGACCCGGTGAGCTGATGGCCAGGTTCCGTGGCGTGGCCCGTGCCTACCTCGGATTCGCCGTCGAACACCCGGAGTTGCTGGATGTCATGTACAGCACCAAGCATCACCCCGACGCCAGTGAGAAGCTGAAAAGCGTTGCGCACGAGAGTATGACCGCCACCGAGGCTTTGCTGAAGGAAGCGATGGCGGCCGGTGTGATCACCGAGGCTCCACCCGAGATACTCGCGCGCGTCGCTTTCGCGAGCGTGCACGGACTCGCGATGCTGGCCACCGGCGACCTGCTCGACGGCGTCCCGACCGAGGATCTGCTCGACGCCACCGTGGACACTCTGCTGCGCGGGTTCACCTAAGTTGAACGGCATGACCGAATACGACCTGCAACGCTTCGTCGATGCTCAGGACCCCGTCTGGACCGCGGTGACGAAGGAACTGAAAGCAGGGCGAAAGCAGACGCACTGGATGTGGTTCGTGTTCCCGCAGTTGGCGGGGTTGGGGCGCAGTGCGACTGCCCAACACTTCGGCATCGCCGATCTGACCGAGGCGAAGCTGTACCTGTCCCACGAAGCACTGGGTCCTCGCCTGAAGAAGGCGGCACGGCTTGTGGTCGCTGCCGAGGGGCGGACGGTCGACGAGATCTTCGGTTATCCCGACAACCTGAAGCTGCATTCGTCCATGACGCTTTTCGCCGAAGCTACCAAGGGGCAGTCCGTATTCGGCGAAGTGTTGCAGAAGTATTTCGCCGGTGAATTCGATGGCCCGACACTCGACTTGCTCGACGAGCGATACCGCTAGCATCGCACCCATGACCACTCCACTCGCCGGATCCATTGCTTTCGTCCACGCCAGCTGGCACCTGGACATCGTCGATCGCGCGCGAGTGGGATTCGCCGCCGAACTGGAGAAGCTCGGACAGGCCGAGACGCCGCTCGACGTGTTCGAGGTGCCAGGGGCCTTCGAGATCCCACTGCATGCACAGCGGTTGGCCAAGACGGGCAAGTACGCCGCGATCGTCGCCGCTGCGCTGGTGGTCGACGGCGGAATCTACCGACACGATTTCGTCGAAACAGCGGTCATCGACGGCCTGATGCGAGTGCAGCTGGACACCGACGTGCCGGTGTTCTCGGTGGTGCTGACGCCTCACCACTTCCACGAACACGCCGACCACATGGCCTTCTTCACCGCGCACCTGGAGAAGAAGGGTGCCGAGGCTGCACGCGCAGTGGTGAAGACTCTGGCGTCGCTGGGGACCATCGGCTGACCCTGGTCCGAGCCTCCGATATCGATCGCGCCGGAAGACCGGTTCGACGCAGACTGGGAGGCGGGCGGGTTCGAGCTACGGGAAGTTGCACCCGAGACCTTCTTGCTGACGTACACCCTGCTGCTCGACGACCGGCTCACCCGCAGGGTCACGGTGTGGCAGCGAAGTACCGATGCTTGGAAGATTCTCTACCACCAAGGAACTGTGGTGGTCGACCGCGAATCGTGAAGAATGAGTCGGCTCCTATCACACGCCACCGACAAGTTCCGATTCACGAATAGTTTAGCAGGACAACAGTTTTCGATTCAACTATGGTTGCCAGTCGAACGCGCGTTCGATACACTTGCTCCATGACCACGGAGATCTGGCAACTGAGCGAGAGCGAACTGCTCGCCGACGCCGACGGAACCCAAGACGATCGCAGCCCCGCCAAGCGCAGAGCCGACGCCTTCGGACACATCCTCGACCAATACCTCGCCTCCAGCGATCGCCCCATCGAAGGCGGTGAACGCCCGCACCTGAACCTGCACATCAGCCTGCGCGATCTCACCGACCTCCAGAACTGCGGCGGCGACGACGACATCACCGACGACGAAACCTCACGCGCAGCAGCCGAATCCGACACCGACACAGCCGATCCCGTCGACATCAACACCGGCGTACCGATGCACCCCGACACCGCAGAACCGCATGCGGCGGAAGAACCCGAGGCCGACAGCGCTGCGGGAGCTGCCGCCGATCGTGGCGCGTATCGCGACTTGTTCGGCGACGGCGCTTCGGTCGGGTGGCTGCCGTGGATGGGACCGCTCTCCCGCAACACCTCCCGCCAACTGGCCTGCGACTGTGTTCTCACTGCGATCGTGATGGACGAGAACGGCAACCCACTCAACCTCGCCCGCACCGCCCGCACCGTCACCGCGAAACAGCGCAGAGCTCTCACCGCCCGCGATCACGGCTGCGCGTTCCCCGGCTGCGGAAAACCCGCCGCCTGGACCGAAGGACACCACATCTGACACTGGGGCGACGGCGGACCCACCGACATGAACAACCTGGTTCTGCTCTGCGGATTCCACCACCGCCTCATGCACCATTCGGATTGGGAAGTGTTCATCGGCACCGACAACCACCCCTGGTTCGTACCGCCGGCAACCGTCGACCCCTACCGGCAACCCAGGCCATCCCACGCCCGAGCAGGCCCCCACATCGCGTGAGCGTCAGGAAAGACTCCAGCCCCGCACCGAGAACACGGTGCGGGGCTGGATGAGATTGTTCGACAGGCCGATTCGAGTGGAGCGGCTAGTCGTTGGCGTGCAATGCCGCGTTCAGTTCGACACCGGTGCCCTTCCACGGCACCACCTCGACAGCACCCGACAGTGAGTTGCGACGGAACAGCAGGTTCGACTTGCCGGACAACGTGGCAGCCTTCACCACTGTCCCATCCGGACCGCTCACCTTCGTGCCGGCGGTGATGTAGAGCCCGGCCTCGACGACGCAGTCGTCACCGAGCGAAATGCCGAGCCCGGAGTTCGCGCCCAACAGGCAGCTCTTACCGACGGAGATGACGTTCTTGCCGCCACCGGAGAGCGTGCCCATGATCGACGCACCGCCACCCACGTCGGAACCGTCGCCCACCACGACACCCGCGGAGATACGTCCCTCGACCATCGAGTTGCCGAGCGTGCCGGCATTGAAGTTGACGAAGCCCTCGTGCATGACCGTCGTCCCGCTGGCCAGGTGCGCGCCGAGACGAACGCGGTCGGCGTCGGCGATACGAACTCCGGTGGGAACGACGTAATCGACCAGGCGCGGGAACTTGTCGACTCCGTACACGGTCACCGGACCGCGGGCGCGCAGCTTTGCGCGCACCGTCTCGAAACCGTCCACGGCAGCAGGCCCGAAGTTGGTCCACACCACGTTGGCCAGCAGACCGAACACTCCGTCGAGGTTCTGCCCGTGCGGCTGAATCAACCGGTGCGAGAGCAGATGCAGTCGCAGATACGCATCGTGGGCGTCGATCGGGGCGTCGTCGAGCGAGGCGATGCTGGTGCGCACTGCGACTACCTCGACGCCGCGCGCCTCGTCCGGTCCGACGAGAGCGGCCAGCTCCTCGGGGACGTCCGAACCCTCGAGCCGGGTGGTGCCGGTCTCGAAGCCCGACCCGAGCTCCGGGCTCGGAAACCAGGTGTCGAGAACAACGCCCGATGTCGTGATGTTGGCGATTCCTACTGCTGATGCTCCATGTGCGCTCACGGGACGAAGAATACGCGGTTGGCCGAATGCGGTGGGCTCGGCAACCGGCTCCGGTCGGCGACTGTTCTGCACACGGTCTCGGGCGTGCGGATTGCGGGAACACCTCGATTCGGGTGCTGCGTCGGTTCGTTATCGGTTCGACTGCCGAGCGTGATCGCATCGGGATGCATGCCGACGAATCGGCCGCGGGGGAGCTGACAGAGTGTGTCCGGTGATCACTCGTACCGCCTCCCGTAGCCGTGGCGCGACCTCGGTGATGGCGGGCAGTGTGTCCTTCACCGGGTTGGTGACAACCCTGGCGACGACGATCGTGCTCGGAGTCGCACTGGGTTTGGTTGTCACAGGCGCGTGGTAGACATCGTCATCGGCTGACAGGGGGTCGCCGAGGCTGGGGGAGAGTCATGAATTCGAGCAAGTCCGCGCGCGTACGTTCGATCGTCACGGCTATTGCTGCCGCTGTGGTGGTGTCGGGCGGCGTCGCCCTAGGCTCCGGCACCGCAGCCGCAGATCCCGATTGCGCCGGAGCAGGCGGGCCGTCGGCAGTGGTCGCACGAATCCCGGGGTCAGCTCTGGAAGGACTGGCAGTCGACGCGTCGGGCCGCGCCTACGTCACCGACATCGTCTCCGGCCGGGTGTACCGCATCGACGCGCCAGGACAGGCCGCGTATCCCATCGCGACGGTCCCCAGCGGTGGCGGCGGCGCTCTGGCCTGGATGCCCGACGGCACCCTGCTGGTCGGCTACGGAGCCGATCCTCGCGTCTTCGTCGGAGACATCGTCAGGGCCGCGGGGATCGTTCGACTCGACGTCGACACTCTCACCGTCACTCCGTTCGCGACCGGTCTGAGCGCGGCCAACGGCCTTGCCGTTGCCGCCGACGGAACGGTGTACGCCACCAACGACTTCGGCTCGCTGATCGGCCGGATCGGCCCCGACGGTTCGGTCGACCCGGCGTGGGCGAGCTTCCCCAGTGCCAACGGCGCGGTACTCGACGCCGCCGATCGGTACCTGTACGTCTCGCGGACTTTCGTGAACCCGGGCGTCAGCAGGATCCCGATCGCCGACCCCTCGGCACCGGAAAGTGTTCTCGACCTGTCGGGGCTCGACAGTTTCGCGGCTCCGGACGGGCTCACCCTCGACGATGCCGGACGCCCGGTGGTGCCGCTCAACGCAGGCGGCTCCGTCGTCCGCATCGATGCGCCGGGGGCGACATGTGTCATCGGCACCGGTACGCGGTTGACGAGCGTCGTGGCCTACGGGCGTTCCGACCAGGGCTTCTCGAGCGGAAGATTGTTCGGTGCCGGCTTCGACGGCGTGGTCCGCGAGATTCCGGGATCCACGGCCTAGAGTTTTCTCCCGTGACGCTCGAACTGCATGCCGACCCGATAGACCTCACCGCGGCGCTGGTGGACATCCCCAGTGTCAGTGAGGACGAATCGCGCATCGCAGACGAGGTGGAGCAAGCGCTTCGCGAGCAGACGACGGGCTTCGAGATCATCCGCAGCGGCAACGCCGTGCTCGCCCGAACCAACCGCGGACTGGCATCGAGGGTGATGCTCGCGGGTCATCTCGACACGGTTCCCATCGCGGACAACGTGCCGTCGCGACGCGAGCTCGACAGCGCCGAGGGCGACATTCTGCACGGGTGCGGAACCGTCGACATGAAGTCGGGTGACGCGGTGTTCCTGCACCTCGCCGCCACGATCGACAACCCTGCGCACGATCTGACCCTGGTTTTCTACGACTGCGAGGAGATCGCGGCCGCGCGGAACGGACTGGGCCGGATCGAGCGCGAACTCCCCGAATGGCTCGCTGCCGACGTCGCCATCCTCGGCGAACCGTCCGGCGGATTCATCGAGGCCGGTTGTCAAGGGACACTGCGGGTTCGGCTGACGGCGTCGGGAACGCGGGCCCACAGTGCCCGGTCCTGGTTGGGCGACAACGCAATTCACAAGTTCGGTGCGGTTCTCAACCGTCTCGCCGCGTATCGCGCACGCACCGTCGATATCGACGGCTGTGTGTATCGCGAAGGGCTGCAAGCAGTCCGGATCTCCGGTGGGGTCGCGGGCAATGTCGTTCCCGACGCAGCCGAACTCGACGTCAACTTTCGCTTCGCACCGGATCGCAACCTCGACGACGCCGTCGAACACGTTCGTGAGGTGGTCGAGGGACTGGATCTCGGCTTCGAGGTCACCGACTCGTCGCCCGGAGCGCTTCCCGGTTTGAACCGACCCGCAGCGGCCGCTCTCATCGAGGCCGCGGGCGGACAGTTCCGGGCCAAGTACGGCTGGACGGACGTCTCGCGCTTCTCGGCGCTCGGGATCCCGGCGGTCAACTACGGACCCGGCGACCCCAACCTGGCCCACAAGCGTGACGAACGCGTACCCGTCGAGCAGATCACCCATGTCACACAGGTGCTCCGGAGCTACCTCTCTGCCGGATAGCCTGAACGCCATGAACAGCGACCAGGGCCCAAGCGGTTTCGAGGAACACGGCGGTTTCGAGGACCACGACAGTTCCGAGGGGCACAGCAGCGAGAAGCTCGCCAAGCACAAGGGATCCGTCGTACTTCGGCGTGGCCGGAACACCGAGACGTCCACCTCGGATCAACGCCTGCTCGACGAGCGAGGGCCAGGAAACTGGATTCACTCCGACACCTGGCGAGTGCTGCGCATTCAGAGCGAATTCGTCGAGGGATTCGGTGCCCTGGCCGAGGTCCCCAAGGCCGTGACCGTGTTCGGTTCGGCGCGCACCCCCGTCGACCATCCCGAGTACGAGCGCGCCCGGCAACTCGGAGCCGCTCTTGCGAAGGAGGGCTTCGCCGTCATCACCGGCGGCGGTCCCGGGGCGATGGAAGGGGCCAACCGCGGTGCGAGTGAGGCCGACGGCTACTCGATCGGGCTCGGCATCGAGCTGCCGTTCGAGCAGGGGCTCAACGAGTGGGTCGATCTGGGCGTCAATTTTCGCTACTTCTTCGTGCGCAAGACCATGTTCGTGAAGTACTCCCAGGCGTTCGTGTGCCTCCCCGGCGGTTTCGGTACTCTCGACGAACTCTTCGAGGCGCTGACCCTGGTGCAGACCGCCAAGGTCACGAAATTCCCGATCGTGTTGCTGGGCAAGGACTTCTGGTCGGGACTGCTCGATTGGCTCGAGACGACGCTCGTGAAAGAAGGCAAGGTGTCCGAGAAGGACCTCGACCTCATCCACTGCACCGACAGCGTCGACGAGGCTGTCCGGATCGTCCGCGAGGCCCAGCAGTGAGCGAGCGAGCATCGACCGAACGCGCGCTCAGCGTCTGCGTCTACTGCGCGTCGGGTCCCGTCGACTCTTCGTTCATCGACCTGGCCGGTGAGGTCGGCACCGAGATCGGTCGACGAGGCTGGCAGCTCGTCTCGGGCGGCGGCAACGTCTCGATGATGGGCGCGGTCGCCGCGGCGACGCGAGCAGCGGGCGGCAACACGGTCGGCGTGATTCCGAAAGCGCTCGTGCACCGCGAGGTCGCAGATGTCGACGCCGACGAGCTGATCGTCACCGACACGATGCGTGAGCGTAAGAAGATCATGGAGGACCGCGCCGACGCGTTCATCACCTTGCCCGGTGGGATCGGGACGTTGGAGGAGCTGTTCGAGACATGGACGGCGGGCTACCTGGGCATGCACAGCAAGCCGATGGTGATGCTCGATCCATTCGGACATTTCGACGGCATGATGCAGTGGATAGAAGGTTTGCGAGAGACCGGATTCGTCCAGCAACGCGCCCTGGACGCCCTGGTCAGAACGTCGACTGTCGATGCAGCACTGGATGCCTGCGCAACGTTGTGACAGGTCACCAAGCGCGGCCACGAAGTGAGATGCTCAAAGTTGTTACTCTCAAGTAGGGTAAGAAATCTCACATCGTCTTCAAAGGGGAGTTCATGGCTGTCGATGCCCGTCAGAAAATTGGAGTGACCGACCTCGCGGTCGCGTTGCCGAAAATGGTGACGGAGGTGCCTAGTCTGCTCAAGGGTCTGGCGGGATTCACCCGCAAGCCCGACCACAAAGCGTCGATCGGTCAGGTCTTTCAGGACGCCGCCGCGAAGAACAGCGACCGTCCGTTCGTGCGGTTCGAGGGCGAATCGATCACCTACCGAGACGCGAACGAACTCGTCAATCAGTACGCCGCGGTGTTCGCGGACCACGGGGTGAAGCGCGGCGACGTCGTCGGCATTCTCAGCAAGAACAGGCCGGAGGCACTGTTCGCCGCGCTCGCTACCGTCAAGCTCGGTGCCACGGCGGGAATGCTGAACTACAACCAGCGCGGTGACGTGCTCGAGCACAGCCTCGGCATTCTCGACGCGAAGGTCCTCGTGCTGGACGAGAGCGCGCAGGAAGCCCTCGATTCGCTCGACGGGGAGCCGAAGGTCGGAGCAGTGCTGCCGCTGAAGAAGCTGGCCGAGCTCGCGGCGACGGCGTCGACGGCCAATCCGAAGGTCACCGCCGAGATCCAGGCCAAGGAGAAGGCGTTCTACATCTTCACCTCGGGCACCACCGGCATGCCGAAGGCCAGCCTGATGAGCCACTTCCGCTGGCTCAAGTCGATGTCCGGTCTGGGCAACATGGGTGTGCGGCTGCGCAGCAACGACGTCATCTACTGCTGCCTGCCGCTCTATCACAACAACGCACTGACGGTGACGCTGTCCTCGGTGCTCGCAGGCGGCGCGACCATGGCCATCGGCAAGCAGTTCTCGGTGAGCAACTTCTGGGACGACATCCGGCTCAACAAGGCCACCGCGTTCACCTACATCGGTGAGCTGTGCCGCTACCTGCTGACACAGCCGGAGAAGCCGTCCGATCGAGACAACTCGGTCAAGCTGATCGTCGGCAACGGACTGCGCCCGGAGATCTGGGAAGAGTTCACCCAGCGATTCGGCATCTCCCGCGTTGCCGAGTTCTACGGTGCCAGCGAGTGCAACATCGCGTTCATCAACGCCCTGAACATGAAGAAGACCGCAGGCGTCTGCCCGTTGCCGTACGCCGTCGTCCAGTACGACGAGGAGTCCGGCAAGGCCAAGCGCGGCCAGGACGGCAAGCTCCGCAAGGTCGGCAACGGCGAGGTCGGACTGCTGCTGTCCAAGGTCACCGACCGAGCTCCGTTCGACGGCTACTCCGACGACAAGGCCACCGAGAAGAAGCTGGTGCGCGACGGATTCAAGGACGGCGACGCATGGTTCGACACCGGCGACCTGGTCCGCAAGCAGGGCTTCATGCACGTCGCGTTCGTCGATCGCCTCGGTGACACCTTCCGCTGGAAGGGCGAGAACGTCGCGACCACACAGGTCGAGGGAGCCCTGGGTGGCCACTCGTCGATCGACGGTGCCGTCGTGTACGGCGTCGACATCGAGGGAACCGACGGCAAAGCAGGCATGGCTGCGGTGACGCTGCGCGAAGGCGAGACCTTCGACGGCAAGACGATGGCCGAGCACCTCTACGACAAGCTCCCGACGTACGCGGTGCCGCTGTTCGTCAGGGTCGTCGAGAGCCTCGAGCAGACGTCGACGTTCAAGAGTCAGAAGGTGGCCCTGCGCAAGCTCGGCTACGAGGAGGACAGCGACAGCGACCTGTACGTGCTGCGTGGCAAGTCCGGTGGCTACGAGAAGGCGTACGACGGGTACGTGGCCGAGGTCGCCGCAGGCAAGGCACCCAAGGGCTGAGCACTCGAAACATGCTCACGTGCCACTATTGATTTCATGAGCACTCTCTGCGGCAAACCGGTCGCCGACGATCGCGCATTGGTCATGGCGATCGTCAATCGCACCCCCGATTCGTTCTACGACGGGGGTGCGAACTTTTCCGACGACGCCGCGATGGCGTCGGTGCACCGGGCCGTCGCGGAGGGTGCCGACATGATCGACATCGGCGGTGTGAAGGCCGGCCCCGGCGCCATCGTCGACGCCGAGGAGGAGATTCGCCGTGTCGTTCCGTTCGTCGAGGCCATCCGGGACGCGTATCCGGAGCTGCTGATCAGTGTGGACACCTGGCGCAGTGAGGTCGCTCGACTGGCCTGTGGCGTCGGCGCGGATCTGATCAACGACACGTGGGCCGGGGCCGACCCGGAGCTGGTGCGCGTCGCTGCCGCCGAAGGCGTCGGCATCGTCTGCTCGCACACCGGCGGGGCGGTGCCCCGTACGCGCCCGCATCGTGTTCGGTACACCGATGTGGTGGCCGACGTGATCGCCGAAGTCACCGCTGCCGCGGAGAACGCCGTCGCGGAGGGGGTGAAAAAGGATTCGATTCTCATCGATCCGACGCACGATTTCGGGAAAAACACCTATCACGGGCTCGAGTTGTTGCGTCGCGTGGACGATCTTGTAAACACCGGGTGGCCTGTGCTCATGGCGCTGAGCAACAAGGACTTCGTAGGCGAGACTCTAGGGGTAGAGCTCGCCGACCGGTTGGAGGGAACATTGGCAGCGACAGCATTGGCCGCAGCAGGCGGAGCCCGAATGTTCCGGGTTCACGAAGTTGCGTCGACCAGAAGAGTCGTCGACATGGTGGCAGCGATCCAGGGTCTGAGAACCCCGGCGCGGACGGTCAGGGGTCTGGCATGACACTCGCAGATCGAACGGACGTCACCAGGGCGTGGTCCGAGACCAACAGCTGGGACACCCCGCAATGGACCGTCGCCGAACTCGAGGCCGCCAAAGCGGGCCGAACGGTGTCGGTGGTACTCCCGGCGCTCAACGAGGAACAGACGGTCGCCGCCGTCATCGACACGATCCACCCGTTGCTCGGCGGTCTCGTCGACGAGCTGATCGTGTTGGACTCCGGTTCCACCGACGAAACGGCTGTGCGCGCGACGGCGGCCGGTGCACGTGTCATCAGCAGAGAAGAAGCGGTACCCGGGGTCGACCCGGTACCCGGCAAGGGCGAGGTGCTGTGGCGATCGGTGGCTGCGTCGACCGGTGACCTCATCGCGTTCGTCGACTCCGACCTGATCAACCCCGATCCGGCGTTCGTACCCAAGTTGCTCGGCCCCCTACTGATGGGCGACGGCATCCATCTCGTCAAGGGCTACTACCGCCGTCCGTTGCGGACCAGCGGAACCGAGGACGCCAACGGCGGTGGACGCGTCACCGAGCTGGTCGCACGGCCGCTGCTCGCTGCGTTGCGGCCCGAGCTGACCGGGGTCATTCAGCCCCTCGGGGGCGAGTACGCCGGTACGCGCGAGCTTCTGTCCGCGGTGCCGTTCGCGCCCGGCTACGGAGTGGAGATCGGGCTGTTGCTCGATACCTACGACAGGCTCGGGTTGGGGGCGATCGGCCAGGTGAATCTGGGAGTGCGCAAGCACCGCAACCGCCCGCTGGTCGAACTCGGCGCGATGAGCCGACAGATCGTCGGGACGATGCTCAACCGCTGTGGAATGGTCGATTCCGGTGCCGGTCTTCTGCAGTTCCGCGTCGACGGTGACTCGTTCGAGCCGTTCTCGACCGAGGTGTCGTTGTTGGATCGACCGGCGATGAACTCGCTGAAATAGTCGTGTCGGGCGGTCGTGACAAGATCGAGGCATGTTGACGCTGCTGATCTACGTCGTCGTCATTGCCGTCGTCGCTGCTGCATTGTTCTTCGTGGCGTCGGCGGTGTTCGGTCGCGGTGAGGAACTGGGCCCGTTGCCCGAGGGAACCACCGCGACCGTTCTGCCCGCGGAGGGCGTGACCGGTGCCGACGTGCACGCGCTGAAGTTCCAGCAGAGCCTGCGGGGTTACAAGCCCAGTGAAGTCGACTGGGCACTGGAGAGACTCGGCGGCGAGATCGACATGCTTCGTTCGCGATTGTCGGCCGCGCAGTCCTCGGGTACCCCACAGTCGGCCGCATCCGAGCCGGACGGGCAATGAGTGCTGTCGCCGGACCGGACGGCAAGCTCCGCTGTCCGTGGGGTGCCACCGACAACTCTGTGTATCGGGATTACCACGATACCGAGTGGGGTCAGCCGCTCCACGGACGCAACGAGCTCTACGAGCGACTGTGTCTCGAAGCGTTCCAATCGGGTCTGGCGTGGATCACGATCCTGCGCAAGCGCGAGAGTTTCCGCACCGCATTCGCCGGTTTCGATCCGGAGCCGGTGGCCCGCTTCGACGAGGCCGATGTCGATCGGTTGATGAACGACGCGTCCATCGTGCGCAATCGGCTCAAGATCGAGGCAGCGGTGAACAACGCGCGCGCCGTCGTCGATCTCCACGACACCGACCTCGACACCCTGCTGTGGTCCTTCGCACCGGAACCCAGGCCGGCGCGCCTGACCGAGTTCTCCGAGGTGCCCGCCTCGACCGAAGAGTCCACAGCCATGGCCAAGGAGCTCAAGCGGCGTGGTCTGCGGTTCGTCGGTCCGACAACCGCCTACGCCCTGATGCAGGCCACCGGAATGGTCGACGATCACCTGTCGGAGTGCTGGGTGCAGGTCACGAATACCGACTCCGTTTCCCGGTATCGAGGTCGATAGGGAAGAATAGGAGTCAACACCCGTCGCCCCGCGACGAATTTATCTTTTAGGCCGAGGCGCCGAGTTGGTGGGCGCAGATCTGGAGGGAGCAGAGGATGGCGGCGATGAAGCCCCGGACCGGGGACGGTCCCCTCGAAGCAACCAAAGAGGGACGAGGAATCGTCATGCGTGTCCCGCTCGAGGGGGGCGGCCGCCTGGTCGTCGAATTGACCCCCGACGAGGCCGCGGCACTCGGTGACGAACTGAAGGGTGTCACCGGCTGACCGCCCTGTCGATCGATCATCGCTCAGCCCCGCTGGCCGTACCGGCAAGCGGGGCTTTGTGTTGTTTCCAAGGGTGTGCGCGCTGGTGTGAAAGAGGTGCTCGATGCTGACCGACGTCGTGGACGTGCTGTTGTGTCCGCAGTGCCGAGTGCGCGAGGTCGACTCCGGTCTCGGTGTAGGTGACACGGATCGGACTTTGTGGTGCGATCGAGGGCATTCGTTCGACGTGGCCCGGCAGGGTTACGTCAGTCTGCTCACCGGTGACGGCGGCAAGTTCGCCGGCGATTCGGCCGAGATGATCGCGGCACGCGACGTGTTCCTGGAGAAGGGGCATTTCGATCCGATCGCCGAAGCGGTCTCGGCGGGTGTCCCGGTGGACAGCGAGGTGGTGCTCGACGTCGGAGTCGGGACCGGTCACTACCTCGCGGCTGTTCTGGACGCCCGCCCCGACGCCCGGGGGATAGGCGTCGACGTGTCGAAGTTCGCGGCCAGGCGCGCCGCACGATCCCACCCCAGGCTGGGGTCCGTGGTCGCGGACATCTGGAGTGGACTTCCGGTGCGGTCGGGTGCCCTGTCCGCGGTGACGTGCGTGTTCGCCCCACGCAACGCTGGTGAGCTGAACCGAGTCCTCGTCGACGACGGAGTGTTGGTCGTCGTCACGCCCACGATGCGACATCAGCGTGAACTGCGGGGGCCACTGGGACTCATCGGCGTCGCCGAGGACAAGACCCGCCGGCTCGGCGAATCGTTGTCCGGCCTGTTCGAGCCGGTGGCGGAGTCTGCGCTCGACTATTCGATGATGCTCTCGCACAACGACATCGATGCGCTGATCGGCATGGGTCCGTCGTCGCGACACGGTGACCCCGACGCTCGGTCCGCTGCCCTGGAGGAGCTACCGGATGTCACCGAGGTCACCGCGTCGGTGACGGTGTCGACCTATCGCAGGGCGAATCGCTGAGTCGTCCCGATCAGCGGCGCCGCGCCAGCGCGTCGTTGTAGACGGCGATAGTCTGCTTCGCGATAGAGGCCCAGGAGAACTCGGCGACAGCGCGCTCGCGGCCCGCCTTGCCCATCGCCGTTGCGAGCGTGGGGTCGAGGGCGACCTCGTTGACGGTGTCGGCGAGGGTTCGCTCGAAAGCGTCGGGTTCGTAGGAGTTGTAGTGCACCAGGCGTCCGGTGCGGCCCTCGTCGACGACCTCGGGAATGCCGCCGACATCCGAAGCCACCACAGCAGTTTCGCACGCCATCGCCTCGAGGTTGACGATGCCGAGTGGCTCGTACACCGAGGGGCAGACGAACACTGCTGCTGCCGTGAGAATCTCGCGAATCTTGTCGGTGGGCAGCATGTCCTTGACCCAGAACACGCCGCTGCGCTGCTCGGCGAGCAACGCCACCGCGCGCTCGGTCTCCGCGGCGATCTCCGGTGTATCGGGCGCGCCTGCACACAGGACGAGCTGGATCGACGGGTCGAAGTGGTGGGCTGCTGCGATGAGGTGCCCGACGCCCTTCTGCCGGGTGATGCGTCCGACGAACGCGACGATCGGCTTGCTTCGATCGACGCCGATCTCGTCCAGGGTCGAGGTGCCGTGGTCGGCGAACCACCGCTGGGTGTCGATCCCGTTGCGCACCACATGAACCCGGCTCGGATCGAGGCGCGGATAGGCGTCGAGCACATCTTTTGCCATGCCCTCGCTGACGGCGATGACCGCGTCGGCGTACTCCACGGCATTGCGCTCCGACCACGACGAGATGCGGTAGCCGCCGCCGAGTTGCTCGGCCTTCCACGGCCGGCGCGGCTCGAGGGAGTGCGCGGTGAGGATGTGGGGTACGTCGTACAACTCTGCTGCCAGATGACCGGCGAGGCCGGTGTACCAGGTGTGCGAATGCACTACGTCCGCGCCTGCGGCGGCGTTCGCCATCCGCAGCTCGGCCGACAACGTCGTCAACGCAGCGTTGGCTCCGGCGAGCGCGGGATCCGGGTCGTGCACCTGCGCAGTGTCGCGGGGCGCGCCCATACAGTGGATGTCCACGTCGCACAGCGACTTCAGCTGAGCGGATAGCTCGGTGACATGAACTCCTGCGCCACCGTAGATCTCCGGGGGATATTCCTTGGTCATCATTGCTACGCGCACGTGAACGAACCTACATTCCCCAGCAGTTGTGCGTGTACTGCTCGCAAGGTTCTCTCGGTGCGGATAGGTTGAGTGGGTGAGGACACAACCGCACGTACTAGGGATCGTGCTTGCCGGCGGCGAGGGTAAGCGTCTTTACCCGATGACCGCGGACCGAGCCAAGCCGGCAGTTCCCTTCGGGGGCGCCTACCGACTCATCGACTTCGTGCTGAGCAATCTCGTCAACGCCGGTTACCTCCGGCTCTGCGTGCTCACCCAGTACAAGTCCCATTCACTGGACCGCCACATCTCGCAGACGTGGCGGCTGTCCGGATTCGCCGGGGAGTACATCACTCCGGTTCCGGCTCAGCAGCGTCTCGGGCCCCGGTGGTACACCGGCAGCGCCGACGCCATCTTCCAGTCACTGAACCTGGTCTACGACGAGGACCCCGAATACATCATGGTGTTCGGTGCCGACCACATTTATCGGATGGACCCGGAGCAGATGGTGCAGCAGCACATCGACTCCGGTGCAGGCGTCACCGTTGCCGGCATCCGGGTTCCGCGCAGCGAGGCATTCGCCTTCGGGTGCATCGACTCCGACGAGAACGGCAAGATCACCCAGTTCCTGGAGAAGCCGGCGCAGCCGCCCGGCACCCCCGACGACCCCGACGTCACCTACGCCTCGATGGGCAACTACGTCTTCACCACCAAGGTGCTCGTGGACGCCATCAAGGCCGACTCCGAGAACGTCGACTCCGACCACGACATGGGCGGCGACATCATTCCGGCACTCGTCGAAGCGGGCGTCGCCTCGGTGTACGACTTCAACGACAACGTCGTTCCCGGTGCCACCGAACGCGATCGCGGCTACTGGCGAGACGTGGGCACCATCGACGCCTTCTACGACGCCCACATGGACCTCGTGTCGGTGCATCCCATCTTCAATCTGTACAACCGCCGCTGGCCCATCCGCGGATCGGCCGAGAACCTGCCGCCCGCCAAGTTCGTCCAGGGCGGTTTGGCTCAGGAGTCGGTCGTCGGTGCCGGGTGCATCCTGTCCGCGGCCACGGTCCGCAACTCGGTGCTCAGCTCCAACGTCATGATCGACAGCGGCGCGACGGTCGAGGGCAGCGTCCTGATGCCCGGCGTCAAGATCGGTAAGGGTGCCGTCGTGCGGCACGCGATCCTGGACAAGAACGTCGTGGTGGGCGACGGCGAGATCATCGGCGTCGACCACGAACGTGATCGCGAACGCTTCAACGTCAGTGCCGGGGGAGTCGTCTCCGTCGGCAAGGGCGTCTGGATCTAAAGCCTGCGGCAGTGGTGCGGCTCCGATCTCTGGTCGCTCCGCAGGCTCCGCTCCTGTGTGCCGCAGAGGGCACCTGATCGCACCACTGCGCGGAGCGCACTCACGCCCTCGACGCGCAGATCAGCCCGTCGCCCAGGGGCAGCAGCACCGTCGTCAGACGGTCGTCCTCGGCGATGGCCCTGGCGGCGGATCGGACGGCCACTGCGGTTGCGTCGCGCTGAGTCGGGTCGGCCACTCGCCCACCCAGTAACGCGTTGTGCAGCACCAGAACTCCACCGGGGCGCAGAAGCCGGACGCTCTCGGCAACGAAGTGCGGATGGTCGGCCGGACTGGCATCGATGAACACCAGATCGTAGGTGTCGTCGGCCAACCGGGGGAGCACGTCCAGCGCCCAACCGTTGATCAGCCGGGTGCGTGAGGGTGCGATTCCCCCCGCGCGGAACGCTTCTCGGGCCGCGCGCTGGTGCTCCGGTTCGGTGTCGATCGTGGTGAGAACGCCGTCCGCGCGCATCCCGTCGAGCAGCCACAGTCCGCTGATGCCTGCGCCGGTTCCGATTTCGACGACGGTCTTCGCGCCGAGCATCTGGGTGAAGATGGACAGAATCGCTCCGACCGACGGCGGCACCGGGGCGGCACCCAAGTCGACGGCTCGCTCTCTGGCTGCGATCAGAACCTCGTCCTCCTGAGCGGAGTCTTCGGCGTAGGCGAGCATCTTCTCGGCGTTGGTCGGCACGCCCCGAGGCTATCGTGCCCAGGGCACATTCTCACGCACACATTCTCAGGTGCGCCTCAGCTGATTCATACCGGACCCACACGCGGGTCCGTCAGGCTATGGAGGAATCGAAGGTCCATCTCGATTGCGAAGTGTGAGCTGGAACATCCGAGGGTAGTCGTCGGTTGAATCAGAAGGACGTACGCAGTCCTGAGCAGGAGGATCCAACTATTTACAAGATCAACGGCGATCGCGACACCGCGCGTCTACCCGAGTCCGTACCCGCGCCCGACGACCTCAGCGGCACCGCAGTGTTCGATGCGACCGGCGAGGACTCCACCATGCCGTCCTGGGACGAACTGGTTCGTGAACACGGCGACCGCGTCTACCGACTGGCCTACCGTCTGTCCGGCAACGCTCAGGACGCCGAGGACCTGACGCAGGACACCTTCATTCGAGTGTTCCGCTCCCTGTCGAACTACCAGCCGGGCACCTTCGAGGGGTGGCTGCACCGCATCACCACCAACCTGTTCCTGGACATGGTTCGTCGTCGCAGCCGCATCCGTATGGAAGCGCTTCCCGAGGATTACGACCGCGTTCCCTCCGACCGACCCAACCCCGAGCAGATCTACCACGATGCCCGCCTCGATCCCGATCTGCAGTCCGCGCTCGACTCGCTGGCACCCGAGTTCCGCGCCGCAATCGTGCTGTGCGACATCGAAGGACTGTCCTACGAAGAGATCGGTGCGACACTGGGCGTCAAGCTAGGAACGGTTCGCAGTCGCATTCACCGTGGACGCCAAGCGCTACGCGAGTACCTTCGAGTGCACGGGAAGGTCGACTCCGGTCACGCAAGTGTCCACTAGCTACGAGGAGGGTTGGATGACGCAGGCGCGCAAGCCGAAGCAATTCAGCTCCACCGAACATCTGGCCAGTGAGGCCGTCGCGGCGTACGTCGACGGCGAGTTGCGAATGCCCGCTTATCTCCGTGCAGCCGACCATCTGTCCGAATGCCCCGAGTGCGCCGCCGAGGTCGAGGCCCAGCAGCAGGCGCGCAAGGCTCTGCGCGGAGCAGGGGAGATGTCGATGCCGCATTCTCTGCTCGGTCTGCTCAGCCAGATACCGTCCTGCGCGGGCGAGGATCGACCGTCCCACACCAAGCGAACCTTCATGTCCGCCGTAGCCGACGTCCGCCGTCGACGACGCTGACGGTGCCCGACTCTTCTCACCTGCATCGAGCCGCGCCGACCGCTCGAGTGATACTGAACTCTCACACCGACGTATGCGAGGGGTAACCGGACGCGTGACATCGAATTCGACCAGCACCGAGACCGCGGGCACCGATCCGGCAGATTCCGAGGCCGCAGGGACCGGTCCGGAAGGTCCTCGGTTGCCACCGCGTCCGCTCTATCGGCCCTCCGTCGATCCGGTGTCGGCCTCGGTGTTCGGACGTCCCGACGACGTGGACGGTTCGTTCTCTCCTCGTAGGCCCGGCGACGAACTTCCCTCGCGCGTATCGGTGCGCCCACCCGATCCTGTCCTCGCCGAGGCGTTCGGTCGCCCGAACGATTCCCATGAATCACTGCAACGAGACCCGAACGCCGAGGACGAGAGCGACACCGCCCCGTCGGCTCCGGCCGATCCGTGGCGCGACCCCACCTCTCGGGTCTCCCTCGGCAGCGCGGCGCTCGATTCCCCGCCCCCTCCCGTTCTTCCACCGGGCACCAAACTCGGTGTGCGAGACGTGTTGTTCGGTCGGTCGGTGTCCGTCCGGGCTCTCGTCGTACTCGGTGTTCTCGCACTCGTCATCGGATTGGTAGGCGGGCTGTTCGGTCGCCTCACCGCCGAGGTGACGGGCGCGTTGACCAGCAAGAAAGTGACGCTGACCCAGTCCAGCGGAGACGACATCCCGCGCGGCCAGATCAGCAACGTCGCCGACGCCGTCCTGCCGTCCGTCGTCTCGATCCAGGTGACGCTCGGCGAGACCGGCGGCACCGGCTCCGGCGTCGTCATCGACGGTGCCGGCTACATCGTGACGAACAACCACGTGATCTCCCTGGCGGCATCCGACCCGGAGAACTCGACACTCGAAGTGACCTTCTCCGACGGCACCAAGGTGCCCGCCGACATCGTCGGCCGCGACACCAAGACCGACCTCGCCGTCCTCAAGACCGACGTCGGCAACCTCACCGTCGCCGAACTCGGTCGTTCCGACGACGTTCGCGTCGGGCAGGACGTGATCGCGGTCGGCTCGCCGCTGGGATTGAACAAGACCGTCACCTCCGGCATCGTCAGCGCGCTCGATCGGCCCGTGGCGCTGTCGGGTGAAGGCACCGATACCAACGCCGTCATCGATGCCGTGCAGACCGACGCCGCCATCAACCCCGGCAACTCCGGCGGTCCGCTCATCGACTTCGAGGGCCGCGTGATCGGCATCAACTCGGCCATCCGCAGCGAGAGCGGCGGATCGGTCGGCCTCGGCTTCGCGATTCCCGTCGACGAGGTCACCGAGGTGACGCAGAGTCTCATCCGGGACGGCGTCATGCGTCATCCCGACTTCGGCGTCAACGCCCGATCGGTCATCAACGACACCTCCGCCGGGGCGGAAGTGGCCAACGTGCGCTCGGGCGGGCCTGCTCAGGAAGCGGGCATCGTCGAGGGAGATGTCATCACGAAGGTCGGCGACCGCACCGTGGGTAACGCCGACGAACTGGTCGTCGCCGTGCAGGCCACGACGATCGGGGAGTCGGTTCCGGTGCAACTCGTCCGGTCGGGACGGCTGGTGGACCTCTCCGTCACGCCGGTTTCGGACTGACGACGTAGGCTGGCAGGCGTGTTCGGCAACATCGGTTGGGGAGAGCTCGTCATTCTCCTCGTAGCAGCTCTCGTGATCCTCGGCCCCGATCGCCTCCCCGGCGCCATCAGCTGGGTGTCCAAGTCGATCCGGCAGGTCAAGGACTACGCCAACGGCGCGAGCCAGCAGCTCAAGGACGAGCTCGGCACCGACTTCGAGGACCTTCGCAAGCCGCTCGCCGATCTCAACCAGCTCCGGGGCATGACCCCGCGCGCGGTGATCACCAAACACCTGCTCGACGGTGACGACTCGGTCTTCAAGAACCCACTCGACGACACCTTCAAGGGCAAGCCCTTCGAGACCAAGCCGAAGAACGTCGGCGGACCGACTCCACAGACCGGATCCGCTCGCAGTGGGGTGTCGATGAGCAAGAACGAGCCGAAACTGTCTGCAGGCGATACCCCGCCGATCGACGCCGACGCCACGTAAGCCTGAATCCTTCGTCGTACCGTCTCACCCGTCTGCGTCAATGGACCACTGCACACGTCTGAGCGCGGCAATGGTTCATTCACGCAGAACCCGCTGCTGCGTCAATGTTCCATTACAGGCGTCCCGGCCGTGCAAGGGTCCATTGACGCGGCGGGGAACCAGACGCGGCGGGGAGAGCAGGTTCGGTCCGCTAGAGCTTGCGGGCCGAGTCGATTCCGAGTGACATGCCGACCAGTCCGCGTTCTCGGACTGCCAATTTCGCTGCCACGGCTTCGAGTGCCTGGGCCGCAGGCGATTCCGGGTTGCTCAGCACGATCGGCGTTCCGGCGTCTCCGCCCTCCCGGACGGCGGTGTCGAGGGGAATCTGGCCCAGTAGCGGAACGCTGGCACCGACGGCTTTGGTCAGTCTGTCGGATACGTCCTGTCCGCCACCGGATCCGAAGATGTCCATCCGGGTACCGTCGGGCAGCTCGAGCCACGACATGTTCTCCACGACGCCTGCCACGCGCTGACGCGTCTGCAATGCAATTGCGCCCGCTCGTTCGGCCACCTCGGCCGCGGCCTGCTGCGGGGTCGTCACGACGAGGATCTCGGCACTCGGAATGAGTTGGGCGACAGAGATCGCCACGTCACCGGTGCCGGGCGGGAGGTCGAGCAGCAGTACGTCCAGATCGCCCCAGAAGACATCGGCGAGGAACTGCTGCAGTGCGCGGTGCAGCATCGGCCCGCGCCAGACGACGGGGGTGTTGCCCTGAGTGAACTGCGCGATCGAGATGAACTTCACTCCGTGCGCCTGCGGCGGCATGATCATCTTCTCGACCTGCGTCGGCCGCGCGTCGTTTCCGAGCATCCGGGGCACGGAGTGACCGTAGATGTCGGCGTCGAGCACGCCGACCGAGAGCCCACGGGCGGTCAGTGATGCGGCGAGATTGACCGTCACGCTGGACTTGCCCACGCCGCCCTTGCCCGACGCCACCGCGTACACGCGGGTCAGGGATCCGGGTTGCGCGAAGGGAATGATCGGCTCCGCGGAATCGCCGCGCAGAGACTTGCGTAGTTCGGTGCGCTGCTCGTCGTTCATGACGTCGAGTTCGACCGTCACGGTGCCCACGCCGGCGACGTCGGCGACGGCGTTCTTCACGCGATCGCTGATTTCGGTCTTCATCGGGCAGCCGGAGGTGGTCAGATAGATGCCGACGCCGACCGCGCCGTCGTCGGAGATGTCGATGCTCTTGACCATCCCGAGGTCGGTGATGGGTTTGCGGATCTCGGGGTCGATCACCTTCGTGAGCGCGGTCCGAACGTCGGATTCGGTCAGTACAGCCATTGCCTCATGCTAGGCGGTGGGTTGTGCGCCGATGGACAGCAGGGCAGGCGCGGACGCAATGTCAGTGAATGCGGGGCAGCTGGTCCGAGGACGGGACGATGCCGGTGGCGTAACCCGCCGACCACGCGAGCACGTTCGCTACGTAGGCCATCGAATTGTTGTAGCGCAGGATCGCTTTGGTGGTCGATCCCAGATCGCGCATGTCGGTGCCGTTGTCGCACAGGTACATACCGGTGGCCAGGGCTGCGTCGAACAGGTTCTGTGGGTCGGAGACACCGTCGCCGTTGCCGTCGGCGTGATAGAGGTTCCACGTCGAGGGCAGGAACTGCATGGGTCCCACTGCGCGGTCGTATTCGGCATCGCCGTCGAGCGCCCCGCCGTCGGTGTCACGAATCACCTGGTTGCCGGCGAGGGTTCCGTTCAGCCGGGGGCCGAGGATGGGTTCGTGCAGCTCGCCCGAGTCGTCGACCTTGCCGTTGTTGGCGTGGGTGGATTCGACGCGGCCGATGCCGGCGATGACGGTCCAGCTGATACCGCAACCGGGTTGCTGCTGGGCCAGGATCCGCTCGGCGTTCTTGTACGCCGAGACGTTGACGACCGGGATGGCGATGGGGCTGACGGCGAGGTTGGTGGGTAGCTCGGGTGTGGGCGGGATCTCGGGAACCGGCGCGGGTGCGGGGACCGCGGCGGGCACCGGCTGCTCGGCCTGAGCCACCGGCTGCGCCTGCTGGTCCTGGGCAATCGGCTGCGGAGTCTCCACCACGGAGTTCGATTCCTGGGCGGCCGGGGTGGTCTTGGCCGAGACGAACGGAATGTATTCCGTGGCTCCGGCGCTGGTGGCGGCGGTGACGAGTCCTGCGGGGACGAGACCTGCCAGAGCAATCACCGAATTCCGTCGGACCTTGGAAGTCGATGCTTTTCTGTGACGACCCACGCGTGCTGTACCTCCTGATTTCCCCGGATGACAACCGGGGCCCGACCGATGACCGGGATCGAGGGTACCTGATTCGAGACTGTTCCGTTATCGGGCCGTTACAGAGCGGGCCGCTACGTATCGAGGTCCGGGACCTCCGGGGTGCTCGCGTCGTCCTGCACCCTGGCGGCGGCCTTCTTCCGTGCTTTCTTCGGAGTCGCTGTGGGCTGGCCCGTCGCCTGCTCGAGGAGCGCCTTGATCTCGTCGAGTTCGCGGCGCAGGTAGTCGCGGGTGGCGACCTCGCCGACCGCGATCCGCAGCGATGCCAACTCGCGAGCGAGGAACTCGGTGTCGGCCTTCGTCTGTTGTGCGCGAGAACGGTCCTCCTCGAGCGAGACGCGGTCTCGGTCGTCCTGCCGATTCTGGGCCAGCAGAATCAGCGGAGCCGCGTACGCGGCCTGGGTCGAGAACGCGAGGTTGAGAAGAATGAAGGGATACGGGTCCCACCTGAGATTGACCGCCACGACGTTGAGGAAGATCCAGACGATCACGATGCCCGTCTGGATCGCCAGGTAGCGGCCGGTACCGAGGAACCTCGCGGCCTTCTCGCCCGACCTGCCGAGGTCGAAATCGACGTTGACGTTGAACATCCGCGATCCGCGCGGAGTGTCCATTCTCTGGCGTGCTGTTTCTTTCACTGTCCCGCCACTTCCTGATCTCGCCAGTCCTCGGGCAGCAGGTGATCGAGGACGTCGTCCACGGTCACGGCCCCGACCAGGTGGTCCTCGTCGTCGACCACCGGGCCGCAGACGAGGTTGTACGTCGCGAAGTATCGCGTGACGGCGGTGAGGCTGTCCTCGGGCGACAAGCGCGGCAGCGCGCTGTCCACCACGCCGCCGACCAGACTCGCCGGGGGTTCTCGAAGTAACTGCTGCAGATGTACGCAGCCCAGGTACGGCCCGGTGGGAGTGGCGGTGGGCGGCCGCACCACGAACACCAGTGAGGCGAGCGCGGGCGTCAGGTCGGGGTTGCGTACCCGGGCGAGCGCTTCGGCCACCGTCGTCGACGCGGTGAGTACGACGGGTTCGGGGGTCATCAGACCTCCGGCGGTGTCGGGGGAGTGCTCGAGCAGCCGTCGGACGGGTGCGGAGTCCTCCGGATCCATCAGTCGCAGAAGCGATTCCGCTTCGGTCTCGGGCAGCTCTCCGAGGAGGTCGGCGGCGTCGTCGGGGTCCATGGCCTCGAGCACGTCGGCACCGCGGTCGACGCCGAGGTAGTGCATCAGCTCCACCTGATCGTCGTCGGGCAGTTCCTGGACGACGTCGGCGAGCCGCTCGTCGTCGAGGGCCCGCGCCACCTCCATGCGCCGCTTGACGGGGAGCTCACGCATCGCGTTGGCGACGTCGGCCGCTCGCAGGTCCTCGAACTGCATGAGCAGCTGTGCCACACCCTGATCGGGCATCGACAGTTCGTTCTGCGTGAGTCCCTGCACGTGCAGCCAGTCCACGACATGGATGGCACCGCGGCGCGCCAGGCGCTGACGTTGCTTGCGTACCGCTACTCGCGCGACGACCCAGTCCCGCGTTCGGGTGAGCTCGATACCCAGATCGACGACGATGGAATCGGCGTCGTGCAGCTCGTCGAGCTCGGGGTCGTCGACGCGCACCTTGGAGTCGAGGATCTGGGCGAACACCAGGATCTCGTTCGCGCGCTGGGTGAATCGCCGCAGACTGACGTTGCCGGTCGTGAGTTGAACCGAGTTGGGCTCGATACTGGTGACTCTGAGCATCGGTACGAAAATTCTTCGGCGCGTTGCCAATTCGACCACGAGGCCGAGGACTCTGGGTTGCGCTCTGCCGACCCGCATCGAGATGACCACGTCGCGAACTCGGCCGATGGATTCGCCGTCGGGGCCCAGGACACCCAGGCCGGCGAGCCTGGCCGCGAATACCTTGCTCAGTGCTGCCATGATGGCAAGGTTAGAGGTTGGGCGATACAGACGATGAATCAGACAGGGGTTGTGCTGCGGTGAATGCGTCGGGCCTACGGAGATCGGTACTGGCCGTTCCGGGCAGTTCGGACAAGATGATCGCCAAGGCCAAGGGACTGCCTGCCGACGCGATCTTCCTCGATCTCGAAGACGCCGTCGCGCCCATCGCGAAAGTCGAGGCCCGCGCACGCATCGTCGATGCTCTGAACTCCGATGGCTGGGGCGATCAGATCAAGGTGGTACGCGTCAACGACTGGACGACGCAGTGGACGTACGGGGACGTCATCGACGTCGTGTCCGGTGCCGGACGCAATCTCGACGCCATCCTGCTGCCGAAGGTGGAGTGCGCCGCGCACGTGCAGGCGTTGGATCTGCTGCTCACCCAGCTCGAGAAAGAGCACGGACTCGACGTCGGAGCCATCGGAATCGAGCCGCAGATCGAGAGCGCCCGCAGTCTGCGCAACATCGACGAGATCGCGACCGCGAGCCCGCGGGTGCAAACCCTGGTGTTCGGTCCCGCAGACCTGATGGCCAGCGTCAACATGCGCACCCTGGTCGTCGGCGAGCAGCCGGTCGGTTACGACACGGGCGACGCCTACCACCACATTCTGATGACCATCCTGCTCGCCGCCCGAACACACGGTTTGCAGGCGATCGACGGTCCGTATCTGCAGATTCGCGATCTCGACGCCTTTCGCCGTGCGGCGGGCCGGACGGCAGGCCTCGGTTTCGACGGCAAGTGGGTGCTGCACCCGACGCAGATCGAGGCCGCCAACGAGATCTTCGCGCCGCGTCAGGCCGACTACGACAAGGCCGAGATGATTCTCGACGCGTACGAGTTCCACACCTCCGCGGCGGGCGGCGGCCGCGGCGCAGTGATGCTGGGCGACGAGATGATCGACGAGGCGAGCCGCAAGATGGCGCTCGTCGTCTCGGCGAAGGGTCGCGCGGCAGGAATGACGCGTACGACCGCCTTCGTGCCGCCCACGTCCTGACCGACCGTCAACCTGCTGTGAACCGCTACAACGGGTGTGCCGGTTGTCCGTTTCGGGGCACAATGGAGCCATGACCAATCCCCTCTCGCAGCCCGGTCGCCCAGGGCAGGGCCTGCCGACTCCGCCCTCCGGCTGGCCTATCGGTTCCTACCCCACCTACGCCGAGGCGCAGCGCGCCGTCGACTACCTCTCCGACGAAGAGTTCTCGGTGCAGGACGTGACGATCGTCGGTGTCGACCTGATGCAGGTCGAACGCGTGCTCGGCCGCCTCACCTGGCCCAAAGTCATTGGTGGAGGCATTGTTTCGGGTGCCTGGCTGGGAGTCTTCCTCGGCCTGGTCCTCGGCATCTTCAGTGAGAACATCTTCGGAGCGCTGCTCATCGGCGTCGGCGGCGGCATCATCTTCGGCCTGATCTCGGCGTCCATTCCGTACGCGGCCACCAAGGGACAGCGAGATTTCGCGTCGAGCATGCAGTTGGTCGCGGGCCGATACGACGTCATCTGCGAGCCGCGAACCGCGGAGAAAGCACGCGACCTGCTCGCCAAACTGTCGATCTGATCACACCTGGTGGACGACCAGGCAACCGACAGGTAACGGAATAGCCCCAAATCGCCCTCTATGCCAGTGAGTTCGGTTACGTTTCTTTCGTGCACGGCAGTCCCACACAATGTGCTGCGCGAGTAACTGAACGTACGGAGGCGGAAAGTGCCGAGACATCGTGGTCGTAGGCGTGGAAAAGCAACGAGGATAGGGGTGTTGGCGGCAGCGGCTCTGGTCACGAGTCCGTTGCTCGCAGCGTGTGGTTCGTCCGACAGTTCGGTTCCGGTTCTGAGTTTCTACACTGCCGCAGACGGCGCAGAGCAGTACGCCGCTGCGGCACAGGTGTGTTCCGACGCCTCCAACGGCCGCTACCGAGTGGAGCAACGGACTCTGCCCAAGAGCGCCAACGATCAGCGGCTCCAGCTCGCGCGGCGCCTCGCCGGCAACGACAGGACGCTGGATCTGATGACACTCGACGTCGTCTGGACGGCCGAGTTCGCCGAGGCCGGATGGGCATTGCCCGTCCCGGAGGACCTGTCCGAGAAGCTGCGCGACGGTGCCACGCTCGAGGGCCCACTCGCCACGGCAGAGTGGCAGGATCAGCTGTACGCGGTGCCGCTCAACTCCAACACCCAGTTGCTCTGGTACCGCCCGGACGAGGTACCCGACGGAGTGCCGCCGCAGACGTGGGATCAGCTGATCGACGTGGCCGAGGCCAATGCGGCGGCGGGCAAGCCCGCACAGATCGGCGTTCAGGCAAAGCAGTACGAGGGCTTCATGGTCTGGTTCAACTCGCTGCTCGAGAGCGCTGGTGGTTCGGTCGTCGCCGAGGACGGAACGACGGTGACGCTGAACGACACTCCCGAGCATCGCGCCGCCACCGAGAAAGCTCTCGAGATCATCAAGCGAGTGGCCACGGCCGACGGCCGCGATCCCTCGGTCTCGCAGAGCGACGAGGCAACTGCCCGCCTCGGCATGGAATCGGGACGGATGGCCTTCCAGGTCAACTACCCGTTCGTGCTGCCCGGGTTGAAGGAGAACGCCGTTGCCGGTGCCGTCTCGTTCCTCGACCTGTCGACGGTGCCCGAGGATCAGCAGGACGCACGCATCGCCGAGGTCTTCCGTAGCGCGCCGTATCCGGAGGTGAACCCGGGCGAGCCCGCGAAGGTCACCATCGGTGGCTTCAACATCGGCGTCGCGAAGACCACTCAGCACGAGGATCTCGCGTGGGAGGCCGTCGAGTGCCTCACCAACGAGGAGAACCAGCGCAACAACGCCGTCAACGGTGGTGTGCCGCCGGTGCTGAAGTCGCTGTACTCCGATCCCGAGTTCCAGGCCGTCTATCCCGCGTGGGAAGGGGTTCTCGGTTCCATCGAATCTGCGGCTGTGCGACCCGTTTCGCCTGCCTACCAGAGCATTTCGATTCTGCTGACCGATGCGCTCAATCCGCCGCAGAACATCGATCCGGTGGCCGACGTGGACAAGCTCGCAGATCTGGTCTCCAAGGCCGTCAATTCCGAAGGGTTGATTCCATGAGCGCCACCACCGAGTCACAGCCCGCATCGCAGCCTGTCGACAAGCAGGCGGCTCTGAAGAACGTCTCCGACGGCAAGAAGGCCGAACGTCGCCTGGGGCTGATGCTCATTGCACCCGCCGCCCTGCTGATGATCGCGGTCACCGGGTATCCGATCATCTACGCGTTCTGGCTCAGTCTGCAGAAGTACAACCTCGCATTCCCCGAGGATCGTGAATTCGTCGGTATCTCCAACTACGTGACCGTGCTGTCCGACGGCTACTGGTGGACGGCGTTCAGTGTGACGGCAGGCATCACGATCATCTCGGTGATCATCGAGTTCATCCTCGGCCTGGCCGTGGCTCTGGTCATGCACCGCACCATCTTCGGTCGCGGACTCGTACGCACCGTGGTGCTCATCCCGTACGGCATCGTGACCGTCGCCGCCGCGTACAGCTGGTACTACGCGTGGACCCCCGGCACGGGCTATCTCGCCAATCTGCTGCCCGACGGTAGTGCTCCGCTCACCGAGCAGTTCCCGTCACTGGCGATCGTCGTACTGGCCGAGGTCTGGAAGACGACGCCGTTCATGGCGCTGCTTCTTCTGGCAGGCCTGGCGCTGGTGCCCGACGATCTGCTCAAGGCGGCCGAGGTCGACGGAGCGGGTGCGTGGACCAGGCTGATGCGCATCACGATTCCGTTGATGAAGCCGGCGATTCTCGTCGCGGTGCTCTTCCGCACCCTCGACGCGTTCCGCATCTTCGACAACATCTACGTCCTCACCCGCGGTAGCAACGAAACCGGATCGGTCTCGATTCTCGGTTACAACAACCTGTTCGGTGCGTTCAACCTCGGGCTCGGATCGGCGATCAGCATTCTGATCTTCTTCTGCGTCGCGATCATCGCGTTCGTGTTCATCAAGTTGTTCGGTGCATCGGCACCGGGATCCGACGACGGAGGCCGCAAGTAATGACCACTGTTACGCCTCGCAAGAAGGTCGGTTGGACGGTCGTCAACGTCCTCGTCCTGCTCTACGCACTCGTTCCACTGCTGTGGATCATCAGCCTCTCGTTCAAGTCGACGGCCACCATCGCCGACGGCAACTTCATTCCTCGTTCGATCACTTTCGACAACTACAAGGGCATCTTCTCGACCAATCAGTTCACCTCGGCGTTGGTCAACTCGATCGGTATCGGACTGATCACCACGGTGATCGCCGTGGTGATCGGCACGATGGCCGCGTATGCCGTTGCGCGTCTGGACTTTCCGGGAAAGAAGGCTCTGGTCGGTGCAGCGCTGCTCATTGCGATGTTCCCCCAGATCTCCCTGGTGACACCGCTGTTCGACATCTCCCGCTCGCTGGGACTGTTCGACACCTGGCCGGGGCTGATCATTCCGTACATCACCTTCGCGTTGCCGTTGGCGATCTACACCCTGTCGGCGTTCTTCCGCGAGATTCCGTGGGAGCTGGAGAAGGCAGCGAAGATGGACGGCGCGACGCCGGCACAGGCGTTCCGCAAGGTCATCGCCCCGCTGGCCGCACCCGGCATCGTCACCGCCGCCATTCTGGTGTTCATCTTCGCCTGGAACGACCTCCTGCTCGCCATCTCGTTGACGGCGACGGAACGTTCGGTCACCGTCCCGGCGGCCATCTCGCAGTTCACCGGTAGCTCTCAGTTCGAGGAGCCAACGGGATCGATCGCGGCGGCAGCAGTCGTCATCACGATCCCGATCATCATTTTCGTGCTCTTCTTCCAACGACGTATCGTGGCGGGCTTGACGTCCGGCGCAGTGAAGGGATAACCGTCATGGCCGAAATCGTTCTCGACAAAGTCACCAAGCTCTACCCCGACGGCGCGGCTGCCGTCAGCGACGTCGACATCACCATCGCCGACGGCGAATTCATCATCCTCGTCGGCCCGTCCGGTTGCGGAAAATCCACGACGCTCAACATGATCGCCGGTCTGGAGGACATCTCGTCCGGCGAGCTGCGCATCGCGGGGGAGCGCGTCAACGAGAAGGCACCGAAGGATCGCGACATCGCGATGGTGTTCCAGTCGTACGCGCTGTATCCGCACATGACGGTGCGGCAGAACATCGCCTTCCCTCTCACGCTCGCGAAGCTCTCGAAGTCGGAGATCAACAGCAAGGTCGAAGAGGCAGCCAAGATCCTCGACCTCAGTCAGCACCTCGACCGCAAGCCGGCGAACCTCTCCGGCGGTCAGCGTCAGCGAGTTGCCATGGGCCGCGCCATCGTTCGTACCCCCAGTGCGTTCCTGATGGACGAGCCGCTGTCCAACCTCGACGCGAAGCTGCGCGTGCAGACTCGCGCCGAGATCTCACGTCTGCAGAAGCGGCTCGGCACCACCACCGTGTACGTCACGCACGACCAGACCGAGGCCATGACCCTCGGCGATCGCGTCGTGGTGCTGCGCGGCGGATTGGTGCAGCAGATCGGTTCTCCACAGGAGCTCTACGACAAGCCGCGAAACCTGTTCGTGGGCGGCTTCATCGGATCGCCCTCGATGAACTTCGTTCCCGGACAGCTCACCGCGAACGGTGTCTCGACCGCGCTCGGTGAGATCGACATCCCGCTCGAGCGGATGGACGCGATCAAGGCCAAGAACCCGGGTCGCGAGGTGGTCGTCGGCATCCGCCCCGAGCACTTCGAGGACGCAGCCCTGATCGACGGCTACCAGAAGATGAGCGGTGCCACCTTCACCGCCACCGTCGACGTGCTCGAGTCGATGGGTAGCGACAAGTACGTCTACTTCACGCTCAAGGGTGCCCGGGTCGAATCCAGCGAGCTGCAGGAGCTCGCAGCCGACGCTGGTATCGCCGATCTCGGTGGCGCACAGGTGGTTGCCCGCCTCGCCGCCGAGTCCAAGGCCGCCGAGGGTGGTCAGGTGGAACTGTGGTTCGACCCGGCGAAGATCTCGGTGTTCGACCAGGCCTCGGGGGCGAACCTGACGCTGTAAGTGCCTACGGCAGTGGTGCGGTTGAGTACCCGCTGGGGCACATAACCGCACCACTGCGCAGGCTCAGAACGCAGAGCCGGTGCTCGGCAGCTGGTAGCCCTGGAAGAAGTTGTACGGCACCACGTTCGGTGCCGGATTCTGCAGCTGCGGTGCCGGTGCCTGGGGGAACAGCTCGGGGAGCTCGAACTGGTTCGGCCCGTCGTTTCGGTTGTCGTCGTATCGGGTGTGATTGTCGCCCCGATCCGTCCACAGTGGATCGGCCGACGCGGTGCCTGCCATCGCCACCAGAGGAATGGCCACCAGAGCCCCGGTCACTGCTGCGCGGGTGAGGATCTTTCGGGTGTTCATGTGTTCCCTTTCGTCGGTGTTCGTACTTCTCCGACGTTAGGTCGACACGGTGGGCCCGCGACAGGGAAAACTGCTACCTCCCAGCATATTACGAGCTTTCTGCCAAGGAGCGTCGCGCGTGATTTCGTTCGTCTTCCCTGGTCGCGGCACGGGCAGTGGTCAGGTCGTCGGCGCAGACCTGGCAGTACTGCCAGCCGGAACGGCCGGTTCGCTGCGGCCGCCGACCACCGATTCGCCGGTGGTCGGAGTGCTCTTGATGGCCAGGGCCGCCAGTCCGACGACGAGACAGGCCACCGCACCGGCGGCGAAGGCCGCGGTGTAGACGATTTCACGGGCGACCCCGGTCCCGTCGATGGCGAACATGGCCAGTGCGGTGGACAGTGTTGCGCTTGCGATCGACGTGCCGACGGTTCTGACGATCGAGTTGACGCTGTTGGCCACTCCGGTGTCCGCCGCATCGACCTCGGCCATGAGCAGGTTGGGCAGGGCAGCGAACGCGAGACTGACGAACACGTTGATGATCACACCGGCAGTGATCAGTTGCCAGGTGTGATCGTGAGCCAGCGCGACGAACACGAAGCCGACCAGGCCGATCACCGCACCTGCGATCAGAACTCGGCGCGGCCCGAAGGACCGGATGAGACGACCGCTGAGGACGGCGGCAACCACACCGACCGCCGCACCGGGTAGCAGGTACACGACGCTGGCCTCGAGAACGTTGGCGGTGAAGCCGTAGCCCGCCACAGCTCGTGGTGTCTGTACGAAGTACGAGCAGGCGAGGAAGTTGACGAACATCCCGATACCGACGAACACGGTGGCGACGTTGGTGGCGAGCAGCGGACCGTGGGTGAGCATTCGGGGCGCGACCAACGGTTCGGCGGTGCGCTTCTCGAGCAGCCACCAGAGCGTTCCCGTCAGTACACCGGCAAGGGCGCAGCCGATGGTGGCCACCGAACCCCAGCCCCAGGTGCGGCCTTGTGTCAACGCGAGGAACAGGAGCAGGAGGGTCACGGCGAGTCCTGCGGCACCCCACCAGTCGACGGTGCCACCGCTGGTCTTCGGTCGCGCGGGCACGCCGAACCAGGCGATCGCGAGGGCCAGCACGACGAACACGACAGTGAGCCAGAACACGCGGTGGTAGTCGGCTCCGTTGGCGGTGAGCAACCCGGTCAGTACCAGTCCGAAGCCGCCGCCGACGCCCAGTGTCCCGGACAGGACGGCCATCGAGCCGACGAGCTTTCGTGGGGGCATCTCGTCGCGCAGTACGGCCAGCGCAATGGGGAACAGGGCATAGGACACTCCCTGCAGGACGCGACCGACGATCAACCAGAGCAGCGAGTGCGTCAGGGCTGCGAGCAAGGACCCGGCGAGGACGACGGTGAGTACACCGATGAGAACCGGCCGCTTGCCGTGCAGGTCGGCGAGTCGTCCGATGACGGGGGTGGCAATGACCGCTGCGAGGAGGTTGCCCGTCAGTACCCAACCGGCGGCCGTGGTGCTGACGCCGAGTTGGGTGCCGATGGTTCCGACGATGGGGACGACCATCGTCTGCAGAACGGCGAGAGTCATGACGATGAAACAGAGTCCGGGCAGCAGTATGCGGCGGGTGGACATGGAAGAACTACCTCGTTACCTGTCGAAAATGCACTAGAACCGACGCAAATAAATTGTTGAATGCATCTAAGTGATTATCAGATATTGCCGAACGAGGGAAGCGGGCCCCGACGACGGCACCGTGTCACTGCGGGCGAGTGGGCTTGCCCAGCGCCTTCTGTCGCAGTTCGCTGACGATCTCGTCGTTCCACACGTGTTCGCGCACCAGGCGGTAACGCTCCCGGCTCATCCAGAGGTAAGCCTCGGCGTCGGTGCGGTCCTCGAGGATCTCTGCTGCGCGCACCATGCGCACCACCGGGAGGTATTCCTCACCGAACCAACGCCGTGCGACGGTACCGCGGTCGACGAATTCACCGACCTCCTGCATCAACCGGAAGCCCCATGCCTCCACCGATTCGCTCAGCTGGGCGTAATCGAACGGATCGGTCACCTGAACGGCCTCGCGTGCCTTGCCCACCAACGGGACACGACTGAGGAAGATGCGCCGGTGATCCTTGATGAGCAGATCGCCACGTCGGGTGATGCCTTCGGGGGAGATGCGCGTGATGATCTCGGTGACCACGGCGTCGATCGACGTCCGGTGCATCGCGAAGGCGATGGAGACTCGATGGTGCCCGTCGACGACGAAGTGCATGCCACCGATGCGGTACACCTGGATGGGCGGCATCGCCTCGCCGCGGCGCTGAGCAGCCGCGAGTCGCTGCCAGCGTTCGCGGATGCGCGCCGACGTCGGCCGAAAGAATCGATCGAAATCGCGCGTGCGATCGACACTGCCGACGATGGTCTCGACGCGGATGACCTGCAGGCCGAGGTGACGCTCGCCCACCTTGCCGAGGGCGGCGACCACCTCGTCGAACGGCAGGATGGTGTTGACGTCGTCGGGTTGACGACGCAGCCACCCGACCAGACGTGCGACGTCGGCGCGGCGGCGTTGGCGGGTGAAGTCGTTCTCCGCATCGGCGGCCGGAAATCCGGTGTCACGTGCCATGTCTGCGCCTCACGATCTTGGGTGTCTCGAAATCCGGTCTCTCGCCGCCCGGTTCGATCTCGAGGAGGGTGTATCCGACGGTGTTGATCACCGCCGCGCCGTGCAGGGTCAGATCGTCCGGGGTGTGACCGTGCGGATGAATGTGGCCGTGCAACAACAACTGTGGGGAGAGTCGACGCGTCACCTCGTCCAGACAGTCGAAACCGATGTGCGCCGGGTCGGTGTCGTCGCCGACGCCGAGCGGAGGACTGTGGGTGAGCAGAATGTCGACGGGCCGAAGGTCCTTGCGCACGTTGCGATGCCACGCGAACGTCCGGGTCAGGGTTCGTGATCGACGTCGCTGCTGCCGTTGGGTCCACTGATTGGGCCCACCGTTGTAGCGGATGGACCCGCCGAGACCGGCGATCCGCAGGCCTGCCGCCGACACGATGCGACGATCGACGTTGACGGCACCGACCGGTCCGGGCCAGGTGGCGGGCAGCCCGGCACGCATCCACCCTGCGCGCCCGGCCGAGTATCCGGTGAGGTCCGCGTCGTGATTGCCCGGCACGAACACACACGGTGCGTTCAGCGCGTCGGTGAGGTACTCGAGGTAATCGAACGGGAGGTCGCCCGCGCCGAGAATCAGGTCGACTCCGAGCGACTTCACCTGCGGACTCCACAGGGATTCGATCGTTTCGTCGGCAACTGCGAGAACGGAGACCACGGGTACGACGGTACCCACCTCCGGTGCGGTGGTACCTCCGAACGGACTTCTCGGGCATCGGTGGTGTTGGATGGGTCAGGTGAGCGACAGTGTCATCGAAGCGGTACGCGCACATCTGGTGACCGAGATCGGCGACGAGAATCCGTCGTCGGCGTCGGTGACGTTCCTCGGCCTCGAGTCACTGGACGTGCTGAGATTCGGCGCGGACTCCGACGTGGTCCGGTACGTCAGTCTCGGCTGTTCTCGTCACCCCATGGCCGACCCCAACGAACTCGTCGCCGATCCCTCGCGCGGCCCCCGAGCCGAACTGGTGCTGACTCTGCGCGGTGGGGCAGGCGTGGCGTCGGGCGTGCACAAGTCCCTGGCCGTGCTCGCTGCCTCTCCCGCGGTGGAGGGCGTCGTGCTCGTCGAGGACGCGCTGCTCGACCTGGGCGAGCCGCTGTGGACCAACGCGCCGTTCACCGCGGTGCTGCTGGGCGAGAGCGATATCGCCGATCTGACGCTGCCCGAGCCCTACGACCCGGTTCGCTTTCTGGCCGCCGTACCGTTGACCGGCACCGAGGCCGCGTGGGTGCGGCTGCGCGGTGCAGCGGCCCTGCGGGAGGCCTGGACCGAGGCAGGGATCGACGTGCGCGATCCGAATCGATCTGCGGCCAGTCTCTGACGAGAAGTCATCGCGCGTAGGACGCCAATTCCGGTTCGGCAGTGACGGAATCGAAGATGAGGTGCAGAGGCACCTCGGCCAGGTACTTCAGTCCGGTGATCGCGGCATCTGCGTCGTAACGCAGGTTCGGCATCGTGGTGGTGAAACACAGGTCGTCCGAGATGCGTTCGCGCACAGCAGGTCCGTCGTGTTCGAGCGCGTCGAGGACGAGGTGAAAGGCGACGTTGTCGCCGATGATGTTGAAGTGTTCGACGGGCCGGAGCGGGCAGACGTCCTGGACGGCGATGTTCGCGGCCCCGGCGAGGGTGCTGGCGTGCGGTTGTGGACAGATCAATTGGTCGAATGTCGTGTAGATCGAGGTGTAACTGGGCCCCGCGGGCAACGGACGCGCCGCCAGCGCGGTGAGGAACTTCGATCCGGTGGCGATCTGCCAGTTCGCCGGCGGGCACTCCTGCGAGTCGTCGCATCCCGAGCGCGCCGAGTCGGTGCCGTTGTACGGGGTGGCGAGCGAGATGAAATCCGATACCAGCGCGGGCAGATCCGGCCAGAATTTCAACGCCCACAGCTCGTCGAGTGGACCGTGCTGGTGACCCATCAGGACGACCTGGCGACCGCTGTCGGCTGCCATGGTGCGGACCGCATGCACCACGTACTGGGCGGCGACCTGAAGGTCTCCGTAGCCCTCGTCGGGAAGCGAGAGGCTGCACACCGGTATCCCAGCGGCGGGCAGTGACTGCAGATAGTTCCAACCGAACGATTGCTGATCGGTGGCGAAGGCCGGGGTGAGCAGGACCGGATCGCGGGTGGCGTCGGGCAGATCGGGGGTGCACGTGAGGGCGTGGTCGAGGGCGGCCGGAGCGACGGTGAGCACGGGACCGAGATCGGGGTTCGACCTGGCATGCGCTGTACCCGGCGCGCAGACGGTCATGATCGCGACGGCCAGTACCAGTGAGCGGATTCTCATCGATCCCTTCCGGACGAGGATGCAGGGCTTCTGCAGTCTCATCCGGTCAGGACCGACGGGATCGTGACCCGGAAGGGGTCGGGGTAATCACCAACGACCGTCGGACTCTGTTGGACGTTGTCCAATCTCCGAAAGGTCGCTAGAGCCAGTCGTTCTTGTGGAACGTCCGCCACAGTCCGATACACACGCACAACACGACCGCGACCATCAGGTGATAGCCGTACGTCCAGTGCAACTCGGGCATGTTGTCGAAATTCATCCCGTAGATGCCCGCGACCATCGTCGGCACAGCGGCGATCGCCACCCACGACGAGATCTTGCGCATGTCCAGGTTCTGCTGCATCGTCACTCGCGCCAGCGCGGCGTCGACCAACGAGCTGAGCACCTCGTCGTACTCGGAGATACGTTCGGCGACGGTTGTGTGATGGTCCTGCACGTCGCGCAGGTAGCGTCGCACCGCCTTGGGGACGCTCGGCTCCTGCACCAGACGCGCCAACGGCGTGGACAGCGGTGTCACCGACCGGCGCAGCTCGACGACCTCCCGCTTGAGGAGGTAGATGTTCTCGATGGGCACGTGGTGGTGCGGCGAGAAGACTTCCCCTTCCATGCCGTCGACGTCTCGCTCGATCGAGTCGGTCACCGCGAGGTACTCGTCGACGACGTGGTCGGCCACCGCGTGCAGCACCGCCGAGGGGCCGAGTGCGAGCTGTTCCGGGTTCGCTTCGAGGCGCTGACGCACGCCGGCCAACCCCGAATGCTCCCCGTGCCGAACGGTGATGACGAAGTCGCGGCCGACCATCACCATGATCTCGCCGCTCTCGACGATCTCGTTGGCGGTCGTCACCGACTCGTGCTCGACGTACTTCACCGTGCGCAGCACCAGAAATGCGACGTCGTCGTAGCGCTCGAGCTTGGGCCGCTGATGGGCGTGCACGGTGTCCTCGACCATCAGCTCGTGCAGGCCGTAACACTGGGCGATCGCGCTCATCTGGTGTTCGTCGGGTGCATGCAGACCGACCCACACGAATCCCTCGCCGCGGGCACGGACCTCCGCGATGGCCGAGGTGTGCGTGAATCTCCCGGGCAGTCGAGTCCCGTCGACGTAGACCGCGCAGTCGACGATCGCCCGGGCCGTGGGCACCGGAATGCGCGGTATCGGCTCGGGACCGGCCTTGGCCGAACGTCGATGCAGCGACGGCAGCGACGGGCGTGGTGGAAGGGACGGCATGGCGGGCAATCGTACGCCAGCAAAACGACGACGGAGTGGGCCTGGAACACTGTGCAGGTGCTCATCGATCTCCACACCCACTCGACGGCGTCCGACGGCACCGACAGCCCGGCCGAGCTGGTCCGCGCCGCAGCCGAGGCGGGACTGTCGGTGGTGGCTCTGACCGATCACGACACCACCTCGGGGTGGGACGAAGCGGCCGCCGCACTGCCGTCCGGCCTCACGCTCGTGCGCGGCATGGAACTCTCCTGCACCGGGCGAGGCGAGGACGGCGAGCCGGTTCCTGTGCATCTGCTCGCGTATCTGTTCGACCCCGCGAACGAGGCGTTCGCGGGAGAGCGCGCACGGTTGCGCGGCGAGCGGGTCACTCGATTGCGTGCCATCGCCGAGAAGATGGCGGCGGACGGTCTGCCCATCGATCCCGACGCGGTGCTGGCCTCGGCCGGAGCGGCAGCCGGACGACCGCACCTGGGCCGCGCGCTGATCGATGCCGGTTACGTTCCGAACATGGACGCCGCGTTCGCCGGTCCGTTGGCGACGAGCGGCAAGTACTACGTCGAGAAGGTCGACACTCCCCTCGAGGTCGCGGTGGACATGATCGCCGCGGCAGGCGGTGTCAGTGTGCTCGCGCACGCCAGAGCTCGTGCCCGCGGTCGCATCCTCGACCTCGATCACATTCGCGAACTCGCAGCGCGCGGTCTCGGGGGAGTGGAAGTGCATCACATGGACCACTCGCCGCAGGACACCGCGGTGATGGCCGATCTCGCTGCCGAACTGGACCTGATCGTCACCGGATCCTCGGACTACCACGGCACCAACAAGACGGTGAAATTGGGCGAATACACTACGGCCCCAGAGCAATACGACCGTCTCGTAGCGGCGGCACGCCCATGACATTCGACGTGACGCTCTACCTGACGGTGCTCATCACCCTGTTCGTCATCATGGACCCACCGGGCGCGATCCCGGTGTTCCTGTCGCTGGTGGGCCGCAAGAGCAAAGAAGAACGCAACAAGGCCGCGTGGCAGGCACCCGCCGTCTCACTGACCGTCATCTCGGTGTTCGCGATCGGCGGCCAGGCGATCCTGAGCTACCTGCACATCGGCATTCCGGCACTGCAGGGCGCAGGTGGGTTGTTGCTGCTGCTCATCGCGTTGTCACTGCTCACCGGAAAGGGCGCGGGCGGAGACACCGCCGCGGAGGACGTCAACGTCGCGCTCGTGCCGCTCGGGACTCCGCTCATGGCCGGCCCCGGTGCCATTGCCGCGGTAATCGTCTACGTCAGCCAGGCCGACGGTGACGTCGGTTCGTTCCTGGCAATTGCGTTGGGCATCATCACCATTCACGTGCTGTTCTTCCTGGTGCTGCGATTCTCGACGGCGCTGATCCGGCTCCTCGGAGAAGGCGGCATCTCGCTGTTGGCCCGCATCGCCGGCCTGTTGCTCGCCGCCATCGCGGTGCAGCTGATCGCGGATTCTGTTCGCGGATTCGTGGCCGGCGGATGACCGGGGGATCGTTCGGGCTCCGATTCCTGCGCGGGCTCAGCGGCGTCGTCACCGCAGGACTGGTGGTGCTCGCCATCGGCGTCGCCGTCACGCAGTATCTGGGGCACTCCCGCGGATTCCCCGGTCCTGGTGGTCTCTCGGTCGCCGCACACATCGTCGCCGCGATCGTTGCCGTGTTCGCGCAGCGCGTCACCGATCACCGTCGCGGATTCTCGGCCGTTCTCGGGGCGATCGTGGTCTTCGTCGCCACCGGCCTCGTCCTGTGGACACAGTGGTGGCAGTAGAACAGTGGTGGCAGTAGAAGCAGTGCTGGCACCGAGATCTGCTCCGTTCTGACTCTGTGGTCAGGTGGGGTGGCGATGTGGCACACTGGGGCACCGACAGGGCTACAGCCCATCGCTGATCGTGCAGGCGCACCCGCCTCACATGCGAGATACGCTCTCGGCAGTTTGCAGCCAGCACTGGCGCACTCCGACGGCCCTCATTTCCACTACTCACTTCGTTGACATTTCGTCGCCTCGCCGGTCGAGGTCGACAGTGCGAGGAGCTTTCACCGTGACGGCAGTCGAAGACACCGCAGCAACACCCACAACGCCCGCCCTTCCCGCCGGAATCACCGACGAGGAGATCTTCGCCGGGCACCTCGGCGGGAAGCTGTCGGTCGAGTTGGCAGCGCCGCTCGAGACCCAGCGCGATCTCTCGATCGCCTACACTCCCGGAGTGGCCCAGGTCAGCCGCGCCATCGCCGCCGAACCCGCGCTGGCCAAGCGATACACCTGGACCGATCGCCTCGTCGCCGTCATCTCCGACGGTTCCGCAGTGCTCGGCCTGGGCGATATCGGTCCCCGCGCGTCGTTGCCGGTGATGGAAGGCAAGGCCGCACTGTTCAAGAAGTTCGCGGGTCTCGACTCCATCCCGATCGTGCTCGACACCAACGACGTCGACGAGATCGTCGAGACCATCGTGCGGACGCGGCACAGCTTCGGTGCCGTCAACCTCGAAGACATCTCGGCACCGCGCTGCTTCGAGATCGAACGCCGCGTCATCGAGGCGCTCGAATGCCCGGTGATGCACGACGACCAACACGGCACCGCCATCGTCGTCCTCGCCGCGCTCAACGGGGCTGCGAAGGTGCAGGGCCGGAGCACCTCCGAACTGAAGGTCGTCATCTCCGGAGCCGGGGCAGCAGGTGTGGCGTGCGCCAACATGCACCTCCTGGCCGGCATCCGGGACGTGGTGGTGCTGGACTCGCGGGGGATCGTCTCTTCCGATCGCCAGGATCTCACCAGCGTCAAGGCCGACCTCGCCGCGCGCACCAACCCCCGTGCACTGGCCGGCGGAGCGGTCGACGCCCTGGCCGGAGCCGACGTGTTCCTCGGTCTGTCCGCGGGCAAGGTCGACGAGAGCTACATAGCCTCGATGGCCCCGGACTCCATCGTGTTCGCGCTGTCCAACCCGGATCCGGAGATCCATCCGGAGGTGGCGAGGAAGTACGCCGCCATCGTGGCAACCGGACGCAGCGACTTCCCGAACCAGATCAACAATGTTCTCGCCTTCCCCGGTGTGTTCAAGGGCGCGCTCGACGCAGGTGCCCGCCGCATCACCGAAGGCATGAAGCTCGCCGCTGCCGAGGCAATCCTCTCGGTTCTCGGCGACGAGTTGGCTGCGGACAAAATCGTGCCCAGCCCACTCGATCCTCGTGTCGCCCCGGCCGTTGCGGACGCAGTTGCGGCAGCAGCGCGAGCCGAGGGCGTCGCGTAGGAAAACGGAAAGAAAACACCGGCGAACCCGGCCCCCACCCGGGCCTGCGGTTCGCCGGTGTCTTTCGTCGTGGGACGAGTCAGACCTTCGCGAGTCCGGTCGGCATCCGCCGTAGGCGACCGGTTCCCGGGACGGACGTCCACACCGCGAGGGCGAGCAGACCGTCGACGATCAGGGTCAGCAGCGCCACCAGGATCGCGCCGACCAGAACGCGGCCGTAGTCGTAGAGCGCGAGCCCGTCGAAGATGTAGCGGCCGAGCCCGCCGAGGTTGACGTAGGCCGCGATGGTCGCGGTGGCGATGATCTGCAGTGTGGTGTTGCGCAACCCGCCGAGGATCAGGGGCAGAGCGTTGGGGATCTCGACGCGAAACAGCACTTGGGTTTCGGTCATCCCCATCGCGCGGGCGGCGTCGACGACGTTGGCGTCGACGTTCGCGATGCCGGAGTACGTGCCGGCCAACAGCGGAGGAATGCCCAGCAGTACCAGCGCGATGATCGGCGGGATCAGGCCCAACCCGATCACCAGAACCAGAAAGACGAGAATGCCGAGGGTCGGCAGCGACCGCAATGCGTTGACGAGCCCGACGATGACGGCTTCACCGCGGCGCAGGTGACCGATGAGCAGTCCGACCGGAACCGCGACGGCAGCCGAGAGCAACACTGCCAACAGGCTGTACCACATGTGTTCGATCAGCCGTGCGCCGATTCCCGTGGGACCGGCCCAATTTCCGCCGTCGAGAATGTACGAGAACGCCTCGGAGAAGAGATTCATGCGCGTGCCTTCTTCTTCGACGAGCCTGTGCTCAGCCGCGTCCATGGGGTGAGTCGACGCCCCAGCAGGTACAGGGCCGCGTCGAAGATCAACGCCAGGAACACGATCGAGATGATGCCCGCGAAAATTTGATCGGGATAGTCACGCTGGTAGCCCTGGGTGAACAGCTGGCCGAGGCCGCCGATGCCGATCACCGAGCCCACCGAGACCAACGAGATGTTCGTGACCGCGACGACCCTGATGTTGGCGATGAGTACCGGAAGTGCCAGTGGCAGTTCGACGGTCACTGCTCTCCGCAGTGTCGAGTAGCCCATCGCCTCGGCGGAATCGACCACGGCGACCGGCACCGAATCGAGTGCCTCGGGTACTGCGCGCACGAGCAGCGCGGTCGAGTACACCGCCAGCGCGATCACCACGTTCAACGGATCGAGAACGGGAAGACCGACGATCGCGGGGATGGTGACGAACAAGGCCAGCGACGGAAGCGTGAACGCAATACTGGCCACCGTCAGCGTGATTCGGCGAACCCAACGGGTGTTGCGAATGACGGTACCCAACGGGATGGCGATCAACAGTCCGATGAGCAGCGGGACGAGCGAGAGATACAGGTGCGTCTTCGTGTAGCCGAGAACCACATCAAAGTTGTCCAGCAGCCAGGTCACTGTTCGTTGTCCCCGGTAGCGAGGAAGTGGTGCCGGTTGCGTTCGGAGTCCTCCGACTTGCGTTGTGCGGCAAGGTTTTCGAGTATCTCCGCCCCGTCGACGCTACCCACGGCCGCCCCGGATGCATCGACCGCGACACCGATTCCCGACGGCGAGGAGATCGCCGAGTCGAGTGCCTGACGCAGATCGCCGCCCTCGAGGAACAGGGAGCCGCCCGCCGCCGTGCTCTCGTCGATGCTCCGGCCTTCGCGCACCTTCTCGACTCCGGTCGCGTCGATCCATCCGAGTGGACGGCGCTGCCCATCGACGACGAGGACCCACTGCCCCTGGTCCAGCCTCAGACCGTGGATCTCGTCCTGCGTCGCCGTATGGATGGGGTGCATGGTCACCGACTGTGCCGACCGAAACGACAGGCCGCGGTAGCCACGATCGCGACCGACGAACGACGCCACGAAAGACGTTGCCGGTGAGGCGAGTACGGTCTCCGGCTTGTCGTACTGCTGCAATCGGCCATAGGGTCCGAACACGGCGATGCGATCACCGAGCCGTACGGCCTCGTCGATGTCGTGGGTGACGAACACGATTGTCTTCTTCAGATCGGCCTGCAGTCGCAGCATCTCGATCTGCAGTTCTTCCCGAACCACCGGGTCGACCGCGCTGAAGGGCTCGTCCATCAGCAGGATCGGCGGGTCTGCGGCAAGCGCCCGGGCGACGCCCACACGCTGTTGCTGCCCGCCGGACAGTTGCGCCGGGTAGCGCGAGGCGAATGCCGGGTCCAGGCCGACGCGCTCGAGAACGTCGAGCGCGGCTGTGCGTGCTGCGCGACGCGATTCGCCGTTGAGTACCGGCACCGTGGCGACGTTGTCGACGACGGTGCGGTGCGGCAGCAACCCGGCACTCTGGATGACGTAGCCGATGCCGCGGCGCAGCTTCACCGCGTCGATGTCGGCGATGTTGCGCCCGTCGACGGTGATGACGCCCGAGGTGGGCGTGATCATGCGATTGATCATCCGCATCGAGGTGGTCTTGCCGCAGCCGGACGGCCCCACGAACACGGTGAACGAGTGTGGCTCGATCACCAGGTCCAGCGAGTCGACGGCCGTGGTGCCGTCCGGATACGTCTTGTTGATGCTCTCGAAGGTGATCATCAGCTGACCGGCTGATCCAGACCCTTGTCCTGGACCCAATCCGCTGCCGCTGCCGCGGGCTCGACCTTCTCGTCACCGGACACTCGCGTGTTCAGCGCAATGAGCTCCTCGGTGGTGATCTGCGCCGACACGGCGTCGAGCACCTGAGTGAGCTTGTCGGACTGCTTGGCCGTACGCAGCACCGGAATGATGTTCTGGGCAGCGAAGTTGTTCTCCGGATCCTCGAGGACGACCAGATCGTTCTGTGCGATCGAGGGCGCGGTGGTGAAGATGTCCGCTGCGACGACCTGTCCGGAGACGAGGGCCTCGACCGTCGCCGGGCCGCCGCCGTCGGAGATCGGGATGTAGTTGCCGGGCGAGATGTCCAGACCGTACTTGTCTCGCAGACCGGGCAGGCCGCCGACGCGTTCCTGGAATTCCGGGGTACCGGCGAAGGTCACCTCGGAGGAGAACGGGGCGAGGTCGCCGATGGTGGTGAGGTTGCGCTCGGTGGCGGTCTGGCGCGTGACGACGACGGCGTCCTTGTCCTCGCCCGGTGCCTGCGCCGTCACGGTGAGGTCGTCGCCCAGAGCCGCGGGCAGTGCGGCCAGGACGTCCTCGGAGGACGTGGCGGTCGCGGATTCGTCCAAGTACTGCAGCAGGTTGCCGGTGTAGTCGGGGATCAGGTCGATCGACCCGTCTCGCACTGCCGGAATGTAGGCCTCACGGCTGCCGATGTTGAGCTTGGTGCTCACCTCGAAACCGTTGGCGCGCAGAGCCTCGGCGTAGATGTTCGCCACGGTCTCCGACTCGGGGAAGTTGGCCGAGCCGATGATGATCGAGTTGGTGTCGCTGTTGCTCTCGCCGCCGCCACTGGACAGTGGATCCGAATTTCCGCCGCAGGCGGTCAGAGCGGTGACCGAGAGGGCGAGTGCGGCAACGGCGGCCACTGCCCTCGGAGCGGAGAACGCGCGCGTGATTCGGGAGGTGGTCATGGTGTCCTTCCATCGGTTCGGGCACAGTCCTACCCATCTCCGATCGCCGCCACCGGGCTGCGGGGGCATCGTCGAAACCAGGACTCGGGCTGCTCGGGATGGTAGTCGAATTCAGCGTGCCCATAAGGTTGGTTCGACTACCGTCTCGTTCGCACTAGTGCCCCGCGGCCGAGATCGGTAAACCACCCGGGCAGTGAACAGGAGAAAATGACAGTGCGATCGTCGGTTCTGGCAGCAGCCCTGGTGATGTCGATCGCCGGACTGGTCGGCGGTTGCAGTGCGGGCGAGTCGACCGACCCTGCCGGCGAGCCCGTCGTCGTCGGAGCAGGCAGCTCGGATCTGTCGCGTCTGCTCGCGCAGATCTACGCCGGTGGACTGCGGTCGACGGGAGCGGACGTCGAGGTGAAGGAAGACCTGGGAGACCGGGCCGACTACCTCGCGGCGCTGGACCGCGGGGAGGTGACGATGGTTCCCGATCTCACCGGAGAACTGCTTCGCACCTTCGACACACTGTCGGCGGCATCCGAGGCCGAGGACGTGTACACCGAACTGAACCGATCACTGCCGGCCGGGTTGTCGGTGGGGGATTACGCCACCGCCGAGGATCGACTTGCCATTGCGGTGGCGTCGGACAGTGAATCGGGCGACGAGACGGTGACCGACTTCCTGGGGCGTGGGGAAAAGACCGTGGGAATCGTGGACGATCAGGTCGATCCGATGGACGTCCTTGCGCAAGGCACGAAGAGCCCCACGTTCACGGGGGCGTCGTTCACCGATTTCACTCCGTATGCCGATGGGCAGTCCGCCGTGGACGGGTTGAACGCCGGGGAGGTCGATGCACTGGCGATTCGCACCGCCTCGTTCGGCCCGTTGGCGAAGGATCTGACCACGCTGCCCGACGACGATCATGTGTATCCCGCGCAGAACGTGGTTCCGCTCTACGTCGACGGAGTGCTCAGCGAGAGTGCTCTGAGGTCGTTCTCGGTGGTGGCGGGGGAGCTGACGACTGCGGACCTCGCCGACATGATCGGCGAGGTCCGCAACGGCGTTCCGTCAGGCGAGGTCGCCGGCCGCTGGCTCGGTGAGCGCAACCTGTGACACTGTGCCGGTCTGCGTTGCCCTGACCTTGCGGCCCAGGTACGAGCCCATGTGATGGACGGCCTGAGCCGCCTCCCGCAGGATCGACGCCTGTAGATGGGCCACGTGCCAGAGCTTCTTGTACTCCACGTGCTCGAGCTCCACGCCCGACAGACGCAGCTTGTCCGCGAAGGCGGTGATCTGCGGGTACAGCACCTCGTCGGTGCCGACGTGCATGACGATCGGAGGCAGCCCGTCGAGGTTGCCCAGCAGCGGTGCGAAGCCTTGGTCCAGTGGATCGCCCGCGCCCAGATAAGCGTCGGCCGAGCTGTACGACCAGCCGGTGTTGACCACGAGATCGCGGTCCTTGGCGGCGTCGCGTGCACCGGGATCGACCCAGGGCGAGATCAGGCCGAGGGCGGCCGGGCTGGTGCCGTCGTCCACCAGACGCCTGGCGGTGGCAACCGTCAGACCTCCACCGGCGGAATCGCCTGCGATGGCGATGCGGTCCGCGGTGAATCCGTGAACACGGACCAGCTCGCGGAACGCCGCGACAGCGTCGTCCAGACCGGCCGGGTACGGGTTCTCCGGGGCCAACCGGTAATCGAGCACGTAGACGGCGCTGGCCGATTCCCGCGCCAGATGCGCTGCCAACGACCGGTGCGTGTTGATCGAACCGATCGTGTACGCGCCGCCGTGCAGGTACAGAATCGCGGTGTCGCGTTCGGTTGCCCCGACGGTGATGCGCTCCGCTCGCCGTCCGGCGAGCGTCAACTTCTGCGCGACGGTTCCGTGCGGAAGAGTCTGCGCCGGAGCCGCCGCCTCGAGCAGGGCCCGCTGGGCTCGGAACGACAGACGCGGATTCAGCGCCAGGCGATAGAAAGGCTTGAGTGCTGCCGCGACGATCGGCAGGGGAACGTAGAAGGACTTCACGGGCTCGCCTACTTCTTCGTTCGGGGAAGCGCGCGCTTGGACACCGCGGCGATCAGGCCCTGGTAGCGCGAGCCGGTGATGCGCTGCAACAGATCGAGGGCGATGGCGTCGGATCCGATGAGCACCCTGCCCTTGCCCTTCTCGACGCCCTTGAGAATGGTCTTGGCAGCGTCGATCGGGGTGGTCTTGGCGAGCTTGCTGTCGAAGAACTTGGCCACGTCGGCCTGATCGAAGTTCTCGGCGACCGTGGCGTTGCGGGCGATGGCGGTCTTGATGCCACCGGGGTGCACCACGGTCACCTTCACCGGTGCCTTGGAGATCAACATCTCCATGCGCAGCGACTCGCTGAACCCGCGGACGGCGAACTTCGCGGCGTTGTACGCCGACTGCGACGGCATGGCGAGCAGGCCGAAGAGGCTGGAGATATTGATGATGTGGCCGTCGCCGGAGGCCTGAATGTGGGGCAGAAATGCCTTGGTGCCGTTGACGACTCCCCAGAAATCGACGTCGACGATGCGCTCGATGTCCTTGAACGAGGACTTGTCGACGTCACCGTGGTACGCGATGCCCGCGTTGTTGTAGATCTGGTTGACCTTGCCGAAATGCGCAACGACGGCCTCGGCGTAATCCAGCACGGTCTCCCGCTGGGACACATCCAAGAAATCCGACTTGACCTCGGCGCCCAACGCCTCGACTCGTCGAACCGTTTCGTCGAGTCCGGCGGTGTCGACGTCGGACAATGCCAACTTCGCTCCGCGGCCGGCCAGTTCGAGGGCCAGGGCGCGGCCGATTCCCGAGCCCGCGCCGGTGACGACGGCCACCTTGCCTGTGAATGTGCTCATCGTGCGGACACCTTGTCTGTGTTGTTGCCGGCGGAGTTGGTCGCCGACGGTCCGGAGGGCAGGTCTGCGGTAGCGACGCTACGGTACGCATCGAGATCGAAGTTCCTGGTGATTCTGCGGAACTCGAAGGTGAAGCCCGGCCACAGCGTCGTGTTGTTGCCGTGCTTGTCGAGGTACCAGCTGGCGCATCCGCCGTTCATCCAGACACTCTTGGAGAGTTGGTCCTGCAGCGTCACGTTGTACTCGTCCTGCACGTCCTTGCGCACCTCGATGGTGCCGATGTCGTGCTTGTCGATGGTGTTCAACGCGTCGACCAGGTAGTTGATCTGCGACTCGATCATGAACACCATCGACGTGTGGCCCAGACCGGTGTTGGGGCCCACCAGGAAGAACATGTTGGGGAAGTTCGCGACCGCCGCGCCCTTGTAGCCCTGCTGACCGCCGTCCTCGAAGGTTTCGGCCAGTGTGCGGCCGTCCTTGCCGGTGATGCCGTGGTAGGCGGGGGAGTCGGTGACGTGGAAGCCGGTGGCGACGACGAGCGCGTCGATGGGGCGTTCGGTGCCGTCCTTGGTGACGATGGAGCCCTCGCGGATCTCGGCGATACCGTCGGTGACGAGATCGACGTGGCTCTTGGCGAGCGCGGGGTAGTACGCGTTCGAGATCAGCATGCGCTTGCAGCCGATGCGGAAGTTCGGCGTGACCTTCGCGCGCAGGGCCTTGTCCTTGATCTGCGTGCGCAGGTGGTTCTCCGACGCCCACTGCAGCGGCTTCATGAAGGCCGGAGCCTTCGCAAGTCCGACGACCTGCGTCTCGCGCATCGCGTAGATGCCGGTGCGGGAGAGACGCTGGAATCCGGGAACGTGCTTGAAGGCGAAGCGCTCGAGCTTGGTGTACGGGCGGTCCGCGCGGGGAAGAATCCACGGCGCGGTGCGCTGGTACACGTCGAGGTGCTTCACCTGATCTGCGATGGCGGGCACGATCTGGATCGCCGACGCGCCGGTACCGATGACGGCGACGCGCTTGCCCGCGAGCGAGACGTCGTGATTCCACTGGGCCGAATGAAAGACGTCGCCCTTGAAGTCGTGAATTCCCTTGATGTCGGGCAGGTTCGGCTCACACAGCGCGCCGACGGCGGAGACGACGATCTTCGCGGTGTATTTGCCCGTGGTGGTCTCGACGTCCCAGCGGTTGGTCTCGGCGTTCCAGCGGGCCGAGGTCACATCCGTGCCGAACACGTGCTTGTCCATCACGCCGTACTTGCGCGCCACCCCGGCGATGTACTTCTGGATCTCGGGCTGCGTGGAGAACGAACGCGTCCAGTTCGGGTTCAACGCGAACGAGTAGGAGTACAGGTGCGACGGCACGTCGCAGGCGGCACCGGGGTAGGTGTTGTCGCGCCAGGTGCCACCCACATCGTGGCCGCGTTCGATGACGACGAAGTCCTTCTTGCCTGCCTTCGTCAGCTTGATCGCGGCACCGAGGCCGGCGAATCCGCTGCCGATGATCAGCGTATCGACGTGACGCGGCGTCGTTGCACGGTCCGAAGTATCTGTTACGGGAAGACTCATGTAGGGGAGCGTAGAAGCTTATTGAGTGTGAGTCAATAGTTATTGACTAACATTCAGTAGGGTGGTTGCATGGCGTTCGTGAACAGCCCCGGCACATCGACCACGAAGAGGACCAGGCTCAGTCCGCAGCAACGACGAGCGCAACTGATCGAGCTCGGCACCGAGATGCTCGCCGACCGCCCCCTCGAACAGATCTCCGTCGAGGACATCGCAGACCAAGCAGGCGTCTCCCGAGGTCTTCTGTTCCACTACTTCGCCTCCAAGCAGGAGTTCCACCTCGAAATCGTGCGTGAATCCTCGCGCGTCATGCTCGAGCGCACCGCACCCGATCCGTCGTTGCCACCGTACGAGATTCTGCGCGATTCCATCGCGAACTACGTCGATTACGTCACCGACAAGCGGCAGATGTACGTCTCGCTCCTGCGCGGCACTCCCAGTGGTGATCCGCAGATGCGCGCGGTTTTCGAGGACACCCGCTCCGCCATGGCCGAGCGAACCGTCGCGCAACTCGGGGGACTCGACATCGAGGTCACCCCCACCATCGTGCTGGCCGTCCGCGGCTGGATCGCCTTCGTCGAGGAAACGACGATCAACTGGCTCACCGCGCCCGAACTGAGCCGCGACGAACTGATCGACCTCAACGTCAACGCTCTGCCCGCGGTCGCACTGGCACCAGGAATGATCACCGCACTCCTGGGAACCGACGCCGACGCCTCAGCCTGACCGACGCCCGCCCGACGCCCGCCCCGGCTGGGATCAATGTCCCTTTGTTGCAGTCCGACCGACTGAATCTCGCATTGATCCAGTAGATGGCCCCCGCCCCGTCGCCCCGCCCCGCACGCGTCGCCCCGCCCGCACGCGTCAATGGACCCTTGCACTTCCCAGACGTATGCAGCGGTCCATTCACTCAGCCCCCAACGCTGCGTGGATGGACCGTTGCACTGCTCAGACGCATGTGATGGTCCATTGACGCGGAGTGGGGAGCCCCGAAACGACAACAGCGGCCCACTTCCGAGGAAGTGGGCCGCTGTTGTCGTCGAATTTTCTAGCCTTCGCCGACTGCGTTGAAGGCCTCGTCGATGATTTCGAGTTGCTCGACGGCGTGCACCTTGCTCGATCCCGACGACGGGGCGGACATTGCGCGACGCGAGATGCGCTTGATGCCGACCAACTTCTCGGGGACGAGCTCGGGCAACGCGAGACCGAAGAACGGCCAGGCACCCTGGTTCGCAGGCTCTTCCTGAACCCAACGGAATTCCGTTGCGTTCGGGTAGCTTTCGAGTGCTTCTCGGATGCGGCGGACCGGCACGGGGTAGAGCTGCTCGATGCGGACGATGGCGACGTCGTCGCGGTTGTCCTTCTGCTTGCGTGCGAGCAGCTCGTAGTAAAGCTTGCCGCTGACCATCAGCACTCGCTTGACCGCGCTGCGGTCACCGGTGCCGGTGTCGTAGGTGGGCTCGTCGAACACCGAGTGGAACTTGCCGTCGGTGAAGTCCTCGATGTTGCTCACCGCTGCCTTGTTGCGCAGCATCGACTTCGGGGTGAAGACGATCAGCGGGCGACGGATGCCGTCACGCGCGTGCCTGCGCAGCAGGTGGAAGTAGTTCGCGGGGGTCGAGGGGAGTGCGACGGTCATCGAGCCCTCGGCGCACAGCGTCAGGAAGCGTTCGATGCGTCCGGACGTGTGGTCGGGACCCTGGCCCTCGTGGCCGTGCGGCAGCAGCAGCACGACGTCGGAGAGCTGACCCCACTTGGCCTCACCGGACGAGATGAACTCGTCGATGATGGACTGCGCGCCGTTGACGAAGTCGCCGAACTGCGCTTCCCACATCACCAGCGCGTCCGGGTTGCCCACGGAGTAGCCGTACTCGAAGCCGACTGCAGCGAACTCGCTGAGGGCGGAGTCGTAGACCATGAACTTGCCGGGGTTGTCGCTGCCGATGTTCTGCAGCGGGGTGTACTCGGCACCGGTCTTGCGGTCGATGATCACCGAGTGACGCTGGGTGAACGTGCCGCGTCGGGTGTCCTGGCCGGAGAAGCGGATGTTGCGTCCCTCGTCCACCAGCGATCCGAGCGCCAGCAGCTCGCCGAAGGCCCAGTCGACCTTGCCCTCGTGCGCCATCTCGCGACGCTTCTCGAGCACCGGCTTGACGCGCGGGTGGACGTTGAATCCGTCGGGGACGTCGAGGTGCGCATCGCCGATGCGGTGCAGCACTGCCTTGTCGACGGCCGTGGTGAGCTTGGCAGGCAACTGCTGGTCGAGTTCGACCGATTCGCTGGGCTCCGGGGTGTACTTCTCGAGTTCGCGTACCTCGTTGAAGACGCGTTCGAGCTGGCCCTGGTAGTCGCGGAGTGCATCCTCGGCTTCCTTGAGCGAGATGTCTCCACGGCCGATGAGCGATTCGGTGTAGCTCTTGCGGACGCTGCGCTTGGTGTCGATCACGTCGTACATCGCCGGCTGCGTCATCGAGGGATCGTCGCCCTCGTTGTGGCCGCGACGGCGGTAGCAGATCATGTCGATGACGACGTCCTTGTGGAACTTCTGACGGAAGTCCACCGCCAGCTGAGCCACCCAGGCGCAGGCCTCGGGGTCGTCGCCGTTGACGTGGAAGATCGGCGCGGCGATCATCTTCGCCACATCGGTGCAGTACTCGGACGAACGCGAGAACTCCGGTGACGTGGTGAAGCCGACCTGGTTGTTGACGACGATGTGCACGGTGCCGCCGGTGCGGTAGCCCCGCAGATCGGACAGGTTCAGCGTCTCGGCGACGACGCCCTGGCCGGCGAATGCCGCGTCTCCGTGCAGCATCAGCGGCAGAACGGAGTAACCGCCCTGGCCGGTGCCCTTGTCCAGCAGGTCCTGCTTGGCGCGGACAAGGCCTTCGAGAACCGGGTCGACGGCTTCGAGGTGCGACGGGTTCGCGGTGAGCGAGACCTTGATGTCGTTGTCACCGAACATCTGGATGTACGTGCCCTCGGCACCGAGGTGGTACTTCACGTCGCCGGAGCCGTGTGCGGCAGCCGGGTTCATGTTGCCCTCGAACTCGGTGAAGATCTTCGAGTAGGGCTTGCCGACGATGTTGGCGAGCACGTTGAGGCGACCGCGGTGCGGCATGCCGATGACGACCTCGTCGAGGGCGTACTCGGCGCTCTGGTCGATGACGGAGTCCATCATCGGGATGACCGACTCGGCACCTTCGAGCGAGAAGCGCTTCTGCCCGACGTACTTGGTCTGCAGGAACGTCTCGAACGCCTCGGCTGCGTTGAGCTTGCTCAGGATGTACTTCTGTTGCGCCACAGTCGGTTTGACGTGCTTGGCCTCGACGCGTTCCTGCAGCCAGGTGACCTGCTCGGTCTCGAGGATGTGGGTGTACTCGACGCCCACGTGGCGGCAGTACGAGTCGCGCAGAACGCTGAGCACGTCCCGCAGCTTCATCTTGTCCTTGCCGTGGAATCCACCGACCTTGAATTCGCGGTCGAGATCCCACAGCGTGAGGTCGTGGCTGATCACGTCGAGGTCCGGATGCATCCGGAACTTGTCCTTGGTGAACTGCAACGGGTCGGTGTCGGCCATCAGGTGACCGCGGTTGCGGTACGCCGCGATGAGTTCGAGCACGCGGGTGTTCTTGTCGACCGTGCCCTCGGGCAGATCCTTGCGCCAGCGAATGGGCTCGTAGGGGATCTTCAGCGAGTGGAACAGCTCGTCGTAGAACTCGTCGCTGATCAGCAGGTTGTGGATCGTCTTGAGGAAGTCACCCGACTCCGCACCCTGAATGATGCGGTGGTCGTACGTCGAGGTCAGCGTCATGAGCTTGCCCACGCCGAACTCGGCGAGACGCTCGTCGCTGGCTCCCTGGAACTCTGCCGGGTACTCCATGGCACCGGCACCGATGATGGCTCCCTGGCCGTTCATCAGACGCGGCACCGAGTGCACGGTTCCGATTCCACCGGGGTTGGTCAGCGAGATGGTGACGCCCTGGAAGTCCTCACCGGTGAGCTTGCCGTCGCGAGCGCGACGCACGATGTCCTCGTACGCGTTGTAGAACTGCGTGAACGTGAAGTCCTGCGTGTTCTTGATGGCAGCGACGACGAGGGAACGGTTGCCGTCCTTGCCGGGCAGGTCGATGGCGAGACCGAGGTTGATCGCGGCCGGAGTGACGGCGTTCGGCTTGCCGTCGACCTCGGCGAAGTGGCGGTTCATGTTCGGGAACGCCTTGACGGCCTGCACGATGGCGTAGCCGAGCAGGTGTGTGAACGAGATCTTGCCGCCGCGGGTACGAGCGAGATGGTTGTTGATGACCAGGCGGTTGTCGACCATGAGCTTGGCCGGAATCGCACGCACGCTGGTCGCGGTGGGAATCTGCAACGAGGCGGACATGTTCTTCGCCACCGCGGCAGCAGCGCCGCGCAGAATCTTGCTCGACTCTTCACCGAACTCGGCTGCGGCGGGCTTCGCGGGAGCGGACTTGGCCGGCGCGGCCTTCTTCTCGGCCGGCTTGGCAGCAGCGGCAGGCTTCGCGGCCTCGGCCTTGGGAGCGGCGGCTTTCGCAGCGGCCTTCGGCGCGTCGGTCTTGTCGGGAGCAGAGGCGGCCGGCTTGGCTGGTGGCGCTGGTGCTGCGGGAGGCGCGGACTTGGTCGAGCTACCGTTCGAGGCTGCGCCGTTACCGGCAGCACCGTTGGATCCGGCGGTCTCGTCGGTTGCTGCCTCGGGGTCGTAACCGGTCAGAAACTCGTGCCAGCTCGCGTCGACGGATGAAGGGTCCTGCTTGAATCGCTGGTACATCTCGTCGACCAGCCATTGGTTTTGTCCGAATTGGGTAGTAGAGCTGCTGCTCACGGCAGTAGTTCGCCTCGTTTCTGTCTTCGTTCCCGTTCAGCGCGCGTACGTGTCCAGGCTAGACCGTTGGTCCAGCTCACGTGCGTCCGGGACGTAGCTGTGATATGTACTCACCGGTAACCATCGGCCTCGTTGTCGATGACACCTTCGATTATCGAATTATTCCCTCGGTTCGTTTCGGCTGCAGTCCACAGCTGCGCGTAGAAGCCGCCCTGCGTGCGGAGCTCCGAATGTCGACCTACTTCCACGATACGGCCGCCGTCGACCACCACGATCAGATCTGCCCGCGCGGCGGTGGCCAAGCGGTGCGCGACGACCACTGCGGTGCGAGTACGCGCGACGGCACTGCCGGCGGCTAGCACGGTGCGTTCGGTCGCGGGATCGAGCGTGGCGGTGGCCTCGTCGAGGAGCAGCAGGTCGGGGTCGACCAGCTCGGCCCTGGCCAGTGCGATCAGCTGTCGTTGACCTGCGGACAGTCCTTGGCCGCGCTCGCCGACGGGTTGGTGCATACCGCCGCGAAGTGCGGCGATGGTGCTCAGAGCACCCACCGAGCGTGCCGCGTTCTCGATGTCGGTGCGGCTGGCATCGGGTCTGCCGTAGGCGATGTTCGACGCCACGGTTCCGGTGAACAGGTGCGCTTCCTGCGGTACGACGCCGAGTCGGTGGCGGTAGTCCGAGAGGCGATAGTCGCGTAGATCGTGGCCGCCGACCCGCACCGATCCGGAGGTCGGATCGTAGAAGCGGGCCAGCAGTTTCACCACCGTGGACTTGCCCGCGCCGGTCCGTCCGACCAAGGCGACGGTGGTCCCGGCGGGGATGGTGAGATTTACCTCACTCAGGGCGTCGGAGTGAGCCCCGGCATACCGGAAACCGACATCGACGAGTTCTATGTCGGCGCGAAGGCGTCCGCCGGGAAGTGCGGTGGTGTTCGCGTCGGCGGAGGTTTCGATCGAACTCGTGGTGCGCAGGAGATCCCCGATGCGGCCGACACCGACACGTGCCTGCTGGTAACCGTCGAACACCTGCGAGAGCTGCTGGATGGGTCCGAAGAGCAGTCCGAGGTAGAGCACGAACGCCACGAGGGTGCCCGCTGTGGTGGTGCCGGTGGCGATCTGGTGCGCGCCGACGAACACGACGACGGCGAGGGCGATATCGGAGAGCAACGTGATGAGGGGGAAGAACACCGAGATCGCGGTCTGCGATCGCATTCGACTCGCGCGGTAGCGGTCGGAGCGTTCGGCGAATCGGGATGCGGCGTACTCCTCGCGCCGGTAGGCCTGTGCCGCGCGCAGGCCGGTGACGTTCTCCTGGAAATCGGCGTTGACGATGGAGATTCGCTCGCGGGACGTCGAGTACGCCGCCGAGGAGATGCGCCGGAAGATCACGGTGGCCACGGCAAGCGGTGGCACGACGGCCAGCGCCACCAGCCCGAGAGTGGGGTCGGTGACGAGAAGAGCGGCGGCGATACCGACGACGGTCAACACACTCACCACCGCCGTCGATGCCCCGGTCTGAATGAACGACGACAGTGCGTCGACGTCGGTGGTCATGCGGGTCATGATGCGGCCCGACAGCTCACGTTCGTAGTAGTCGAGGCCGAGCCGCTGAATGTGCGCGTAGCTGCGGACGCGGAGTCCGAAGAGCACTCGCTCACCCGCCCGCGCGGTGATCACCGTCGTCCAGCAGACGACGAACCAACTCGCCGCTGCCAACACGACGCCGATCGAGGTGGCGATCCACAGGGTGTTCGAGTCTCCACTCGCCACTCCGTTGTCCACCGCGTAGCGAACGAGCGAGGGGAAGGCGATCGAGGCCAGTGAGTCCAGCGCGAGAAGCACCACCACGACGGCGAGCAACGAGCGCACGGGGCTCAGCAGTCTCGGCAGCCGGAACTCCGGGTCGGGTCGACGCAGCTGCGATCCGGATGTGCCCGGATCCTCGGTCGCAGGCGGCAGGGCCGCGACTGCCCGGGATATGGCGGGTGTGGGTGCGAGCGATCCGAAAGCCCCGGCCATCGCAGTTCCGTGACCACCGCCGCCTCCGGGCGCGGGTGTCGAGACTGCGCCGGGCTCGACCGTCGACTCCGGATCCGTGTCCGGCCAGAGCGTGTCGGCGGAGGGGTCGACGGTCGGCTCCGCACCGGGATCGTCGTTCTCCTCGCCGTCTCCACCGGCCAGGAGGGCCCGGAACAACGGACAACGCCGATCGAGTTCGTCGACGGTTCCGGTGTCGATGATGCGGCCGTTGTCGAGCACGGCGACGCGATCGGCCAGGGTCAGGGTCGAGCGGCGATGAGCGAGAACGAGGGTCGCGCGCGTCCGGACGCCACGTAACGCGTCGAAGATGGCGGCCTCGGTCTCGGCGTCCACTGCCGAGGTGGCGTCGTCGAGAATCAGAATGCGCGGCTCGACGAGAAGAGCACGGGCCAGTGCGATGCGTTGGCGTTGGCCACCGGAGAGGGTGAGTCCGCGTTCGCCGACGAGGCTGTCGTATCCCTCGGGCAGCGCGTCGATGAAGGTCGATGCCTGTGCCAGCCGCGCCGCATGCTCGATCTCCTCCGCTGTGGCGTCGGGCCTGCCGAGGGCGATGTTGGCGGCGATGGTGTCCGAGAAGAGGAACGGCTCGTCGAACACCAGCGAGACCGCTTCGCGGAGCGACGTCGAGTCGAGGTCGTCGATATCGAACGACGTTCCGTCGGATGTCAGCGCAATCTGTCCCTCGGAGGGGCGATAGAAACGGGGGAGCAGCAGGGCGAGAGCGGTCTTTCCCGAGCCCGCGTGGCCGACGACGGCCACCGTCTCACCCGGCGAGATGGTCAGATTCAGGCCGGTCAGCACATCGCGTTCGGGCTCGAACCCGAAGGTCACCTCGGAGATGCGGACTCCGAGCGGGCCGTCGGGCAATGCGACGGGGGCGGCCGGTTCCGGGTCGGACGGCTGGGTATCGACCACCTCGTAGACGCGCTCGACGGCCGCGCGGGAGAGCTGAGCCATGATCACCACCGACGAGACGGTGCGGGTCACGGCGGACAAGGTTGCGACGTAGGTGGCGAAGGCCAGGAACGTGCCGATCGTGATGTGGCCCTGCAGGGCCAGATAGCCGCCCAGGGCGATGACTCCGACGAGTCCGAGTTGCGGAATGGTGGCCAGCGACGGTGCGAACCGCGAGTTGATCTTCGCCGATCGCATGCGCTCGGCGAAGAGCGTGCGACCGAGCGTCTCGATGCGATCCACCGCACGGGCTTCCTGGCCGAAGCCCTTGACGACTCGAACGCCGGTGACGGTTTCCTCGACGTGCTGAGCCAGATCGGCGGCGCGTTGTTGCGCCGACCAGGTGGCCGCGAAGAGAGTGGGCCGCATTCGGTAGACCACGATGCTGACCGCAGGAACGATGAGGACCGCGACAACGGTGAGCAGCGGCGACAGATACGCCATCACCGCCAGCGCCAGTACGAACTGCAGGACGGCTCCCGCGGACAGCGGCACCATGGCCAGCAGACCCTGCACGAGTTGCAGGTCGGTGATCGATCTCGACACCACCTGGCCGGTGCGGATCTCGTCCTGCTTCCGACCGTCGAGCCGCTGCAGCGACGCGAGCAGGTCCAGGCGCAGATCGTGCTGAACGTCGATCGAGAGCCGGCCGGCGAGCATGCGTCGACCGAATTGGCATGCGAACCGGACCAGACCCAACAGTGCGATGGCGGCGGCGACGGTGGCGATCTTCTCGCCGTTGCCTGCGGTCGCGTCGTCGATCGCCGCCCTGGTGAGCAGCGGAAACGAGATGTCGATGACCGCGGCGATCATCGTCACGCCCAGGGCTCCGAGTGCCGTACGTCGATGCAGCAGGCACTGCGCGATCAGACGTCTGATCCACCCACGCCGGGTAATCGGCGCGGGTTCTGCGCTGTCGAGTGTCGACGAGCCGCGTCGGGGTGCCGCTGCACGGTCTTTCACCGCATTACTGTGTGCCATCGATTCACCACGGTAGACCCGGGCACCGACAGCGTCGGCCTGCGAATGTGGGGACCGGCTGTCCGGGTCGTTCCGCAGGCTCCACTCCCGGTACCGACCTCAGTCGATGTCGCGAGTGCGGGCCAGGAACCAACCGACGCCGGTGAGAATCGCCGCCCACAGCGCGAGGCCAAGCGGTGCCCACGGCCATGACGCCAGGTCGCCCGCGTCGTCGAGTTGCGTCGCCGCCATGGTCGGCAGGGTCAGGTTCGACGGAAGCGCCACGGCGACCGATCCGAGCCCGAGTCCGAACAGGATCAGCGAGAGCAGACCCTCGCCGAACGGGAGCCAGGCGACGAGCACGACGGCGGCCCACGTCGGAGATTTGAGCAGCAGACCGAGGCCGGCACCGATGATCGACCACAGCACGACGGAGAGGAGGCACGACGCCACCACGCCGATGAACGCGCCGTCGAGCAGCACGGTCCGCTCGTTGAAGATCAGCAGGCAGATCAGGCTGGCCAGCAGCACCACCATGCCGTATCCGAGGCCGAACAACGCAGTGACGATGAGCTTGGCGGCGATCACTCCGTCTCGGCCGCGAGCGGTGAGGAAGCTGGTGGTGATGGTCTGGTGGCGGAACTCGGTTCCGGTGTTGACGGCACCGAAGATGCCGGCGAACAGAATCGCGGCACCGGCGGCGACGTAGAGACCGATGGAGGCGACCCCGCCGGAGATGTCCAGGTCCTCCTCGAACTCGCCCAGCTGGTTCGCGATCACCGACGTGATGACGGATGCGAAGACTCCGACGACAATCGGCGCGATCGCCAGTGCCCACCAGAACTTCAGTGTCGTGACCTTGCGGATCTCCGACGTCAGCAACGCGTTCATCGCTGGCCCCCGTTCCAGTTCTGCGGCGGAGCGTAACTCTGCGGCGGCGGGCCGTAATCCGGCGGCGGCGGGCCGTAACCCGGCGGCGGTGGGCCGTAACCCTGCTGCGGCCCGCCGTACGGGTTCTGTTGGACGGGTGCGGCGTTGTACTGACCCGCGGTCATGGACAGGAACACCTGCTCGAGGTCGACGTGTTCACTCGTGGTCCCGAAAATCGTCACCTGGGCGTCGGCTGCGATGCGGGCGATCGTGGCCGCGTCGGTCCCGGCAACACCGATGCGTCCGTCGGGCAGCAGTTGGGAATCGTTGAAGCCGTTCGACGCCAACGCGAGCGCCAGTTTCGCCGGATCCGAGGCGGCGACGAGCACGCGGCTGGGGCGGGTGGACCGCAGTTGTGCGATGGAACCCTGGTATTTCAGCGAGCCGGCGCTGACGATCACCAGGTTGTCGACGGTCTGCTCGACCTCGCGCAGAATGTGACTCGATATCAGGACCGTTCGCCCCGATGCGGCGTATGCCTTGAGGAAGTCCCTCAGCCAGGCGATTCCCTCGGGGTCCAGACCGTTCGCGGGTTCGTCGAGCACGAGGATTTCCGGATCCCCCAGCAGCGCTGTCGCCAAAGTGAGGCGTTGACGCATGCCGAGGGAGAAGCCGCCTGCGGCGCGGTCGGCAACGTCGCCGAGGCCGACGAGTCGCAGTACGTCGAGGGCGCGGCTGTCGGGTACGCCGATCGCGGCGGTGTAGATCTTCAGGTGATGGGCAGCGCTGCGCTTGGGGTGCACGCTCAACGAGTCGAGGACGGCCCCCACCGTGCGGGCCGGGTGTTCGGTCGTGCGGAACGGCGCGCCGTTGACGAGGCCGACGCCCGAGGTGGGTGCAACGAGCCCGAGGAGCATGCGCAGCGTCGTCGACTTACCCGAGCCGTTGGGGCCGAGGAATCCGGTGACGGTGCCGCGCGGGACGACGAAGCTCAGATCCGACACTGCGCGAACGGTGCCGAACTGCTTGGTCAGCGCCTGCGCTTCGAGCGCTGCTCCCGGATAGCTGGTCATCTGCGCGCAATCCCCCTTGCCGTTGGTCACCTCGTGTACCGGCTGCTCGCGGCAACCGGTACCCGAGGCTACGGGGTGCACCCGACATCGCCCTCGAGAGCGCCGTCTTCGGTCAGCGATGCAGCGCGGCGGCGATCTCTCGGTACGTCTCGAGCGGATCGGCCAGGTCGGGTAGCGAGTGCAGGGTCACGTGCGACGCACCCGCGTCGAGGTGCTCGTTCAACCGTGCTGCGATCGCGTCGGCGGTGCCGTGCGCCACCAACGCGTCGATCAGTCGGTCGCTGCCGCCGTCGCCGATCTCCTCGTCGGAGTAGCCGAGTCGGTTCAGATTGTTGGTGTAGTTCCGCAGGTGCAGGTACGGGTTGTTGACCGGTGGTCGGCCGATCGAGCGCGCCTTCTCCGGATCCGACTCGAGGACCACCTTGTGCTCGGGTGCCAGAATCTTGCTCGGGCCCAATGCTTCTCGCGCTTCTCGGGTGTGCTCGGGGGTCGTCAGGTACGGATGCGCACCCGCGGTGCGGTCGGCCGCCAGCGCGAGCACCCTCGGTCCGAGGGCTGCGAGGACGCGTCGTTCCACCGGAACTCCGGCCTCGTCGAGAGCGTCGAGGTAGGCCACCAAGGCGTCGTACGGCTTGGTGTATTCCTGCGTCGCCTCCGGGTGGCCGGCACCGATCCCGAGCACGAAACGGCCCGGGTGCTTGCTCTCCAACCGGTGATACGACGCGGCGACGTCGGCCGCTGCGTCCGACCAGATGTTGACGATGCCGGTGGCGACGACGACCGTCTCGGTGGCGTCGAGGATCTCCTCGGTGGTGGTCAGATCCGCAGGCGGTGAGCCGCCGAGCCAGATCGTGCCGTAGCCGAAGGATTCGATCGCGCGCGACAGTTCAGGGGTGAACGCCGAATGCAGTCGCCAGACGCCGTACTTGCCGAGTTCAGGTGTGGAAGTCATATCGGGTTCAACGCCGTCCTCGCGTGATGATTCCGCGGATGCCCCATCGATTCAGGCATCCGGCTCGATGATGCGGTTCTCCGGGAACCGGGCAGGCGGAGGACCGAACGCGTCGCGGGCGTTCTTGATGACGCCCTTGCCGACGGCGCGGTTTCCCGCCCCGCCGATCGCCGCGCCGATTCCGGCGGGAAGCAACTTGCCGACCAACAACGCGCTGCGTTTGGCGAGGTACTTGGTGATGAACTTCTTCACCAAGGACTTGTTCATGCTGGTCATCGATCCACCGGGAATTCGAGACGTGATCAGCGGTCCCCAGTTCTTGGCGGTCTTGCCGACGGTTCGCTGCACGATCTGCATGCCCGATTCTCCCAGCGCGACCGAGAGCACCAGGGCGCGTCGCTGCTGGTGATTCTCGACGGGAATGCCGTGGACGGCCGCGACCGACAGCGTCAGCAATGCGGAGGACTCGATGAAGAACGCGGTTTCGGCACCCACCGCCGCGATCGAGGCGACGGTCCCGACGCCGGGGATCGCCGCCGCCCCGCCCACCGCGGAGCCGCTGCCGGTGACGGCGAGCAGAAATCGCTTCTCCAGCCGTTCGATGATCTGCGCCGGGGTGTCGTACGGGTGTGCTCGACGCACGTGCGCGACGTATTTGTCGACGGCGGGTCCCTGGAGGCGGCTGGCGTTGTCGAGGATGTTGACGAGCGCGCGTTCGAGCTTGCCTCCGTTCGAGACCTCGACCTGTGCGTCGTCCTTCTTGCCTGCCATCGATGTCTCTTTCGGTCGCGTGTGTGGTTGCCGGTCGAACCTGGGGTTCAACGCACCCAGTGATCGGGCGGAACGAGCTCGTCGGGCTTCGGCGGCGGGGGAGCGGTGCCGTCGCCGAAGGGTGATCCTCCCAGGGCTTCGCGGCCGTGGGGTTCGAGCCACCCGGTCAGGTCCGGTCCGTTCGGCACGATGCCCGACGGATTGATGTCGGTGTGCACCTCGTAGTAGTGCCGCTTGATGTGGTCGAAGTCGACGGTGTCGCCGAATCCGGGGGTCTGGAACAGGTCGCGTGCGTAGTTCCACAGCACCGGGATCTCGCTGAGCTTGCTGCGGTTGCACTTGAAGTGGCCGTGGTAGACGGGATCGAAGCGCACCAGTGTGGTGAACAGGCGCACGTCGGCCTCGGTGATGTGGTCGCCGACCAGGTATCGCTGCGTGGAGAGGCGTTCGACGAGCCAGTCGAGGCGGGCGAACAGTCGGTCGTAGGCCTTGTCGTATGCCTCCTGCGATCCAGCGAATCCGCAGCGGTAGACGCCGTTGTTGACGTCCTCGAACACCAGCTGGGCCACTTCGTCGATCTCGGTGCGCAGGGCCTCCGGGTACAGATCGGGGGCGCCGTCGCGGTGATACTGCGTCCACTCGGTCGAGAAATCGAGGGTGATCTGCGGGTAGTCGTTGGTGACGACCTCGCCGGACGGAACGTCGACGATCGCGGGGACGGTGATGCCGCGCTCGTAATCGGGGAAGCGGGCGAAGAACGCGTCCTGAAGTCGAGGGATCTGCAGAACAGAGTCGACGCCGCCGGGCTCCTCCTGGAAGTTCCAACTCCGAGGATCATGGGTCGGACCCGGAATGCCGAGCGAGAGAACATCTTCGAGGCCGAGTAGCCGTCGGACGATGATGGATCGATGGGCCCACGGGCAGGCGCGCGCGGCGATCAGTCGGTACCGTCCCGGCTCCACCGGATACCCGTCCCGGCCGTCGGCGGTGATCCGCGTCGGGATGTAGTTGGTGTCGCGCTTGAATTCCTTGCCCGGTTCCACATATGCGGCATCGTCGGCCATGCTCTCGAACTCCTCACATCGATCGGTCTCATCTCGACGCTACCCAGTTCGTTGCCGGCTCAACCGGGTCACGGTCGGAGCACTGCGGTGTGGCACGCGCCGATTTCCACATATCCCAGCCGCGCGGCGAGGCGTCGAGCAACGGCGTTCTCGGGTCTCGATCGCCACTGCGGAATCAGGCCGTCGTCGATGGCGTCGTTGGTGGCCAGCCTGCCGACCACCTGGGCGTGGCCCCGTCGGCGATGGTTCGGGTCGGTCAGGACCCGCATGTCGGCCAGGATCAGTTGCTCCTCCGAGTAGCCGGCCGATGCGAGCGAATGGGCCGAGTCGGCAGGTCGGTCGTCGCCGAGCAGCGTGAACCAGTTTCGCGAGACCGGCTCGCCGAATGCTTCGGCGACGTCGGCGTCACTGCAGTGCGCGGCGAGGTTGCGTGCGTGCTGCGCATCGTGGGAGATCAGCGGGTCGTGTACGTCGATGGTGTGGCCGATGTCCGAGCCGTACGCCAGCGTGTGGGTGCCGATCTCGTACTGCGCCGAACGGTCGCCGAGCAGTGACGTGATCCAGGTTCGGTCCGCGCTCGCCGGGCCGCTGATCGCGCGAGAGGCATCAACGGCCCAGGACGGTCCGACGATCACGGTGGTCTCGGCCAGTCGCAGCACGGTGACGTCGTCGGTGGCACCGACATGTTCGACGCGCTCGGCGTCGGTGTCGAGGGCTCGATCGTCCATCTGCAATCGGCGGCACCAGGCCAGACGGACGATGTCGAGTCGATGGGGATCGAAAGGGCCGGCATCGAGAAGGGGGAGATCCACGTCTGAACCCTAGCCACCGAGGCGCTGAGCGACGTTCCGGTTTCACCGTCCAAAAGCAATCTTTCGAACTTTTTCGCCCCCGGTGTTTCGCTCAGCGCCGATAGATGGCAGACTCACTTTTGAGATTAGAGCTTCGACGTGAAGATCTAGCTCGCTTACAGAAGGTTTACAGAATGACGCAGGGCAGTGTGAAGTGGTTCAACGGCGAAAAGGGCTTCGGCTTCATCGAGCAGGATGGTGGCGGACCGGACGTTTTCGTTCATTACTCGGAGATTCAGGGTAGCGGCTTCAAGTCGCTCGACGAGGGCCAGCGCGTGGAGTTCGAGGTGGGCCAGGGTCAGAAGGGCCCCCAGGCTACCGGCGTCCGCGCCATCTGATTCAAGCTTCGTAACCCGACTTCTCCTGGTGGAGTGACCTTTCCGAAGTAAATTCCACCAGAAACTCGGTGACAAGGCCGGATACACGGAAGAAATTCCGAGTATCCGGTCTTCGTCTGTTTCGAAGTGCCTGCGGCAGTGGTGCGGTTGGGTGCCTTCCAGGGCACTTGTTCACACCACTGCCGCAGGCACTCACCTACAGCCCCAGATCGCGTCCGATCAGTTCCTTCATGATCTCGTTCGATCCGGCCCAGATCTTCGTCACGCGAGCGTCTTTCCACGCCCGAGCGGCGCGGTATTCGTTCATGAATCCGTAGCCGCCGTGTAGCTGGACGCAGTGGTCGAGAATTTCGTTCTGCACCTGCGAGCTCCACCACTTCGCCTTGGCGGCGTCGATGGCGGTCAGTTCACCGATCCCGTGTGCGGCGATGCAGTTGTCGATGTACGCCTGTGCCACATCGAGTTTGGTGACGAGCTCGGCGAGCAGAAACTTGTTCCATTGCAGTGAGCCGATCTGCTGGCCGAATGCCTTGCGATCCTTGGCGTACTGCAGCGTCTCCTCGAGAATGGGACGGACGTGTCCGAGGTTGGCCACCGAGCAGCTGATTCGTTCCTGGGGGAGTAGCTGCATCATGTGGATGAAGCCGCCGTCGAACTCGCCGATCATGTTCGAGCTCGGGACGCGCACGTTCTCGAAGAACAGCTCGGCCGTGTCGGATTCGGGCTGACCGACCTTGTCGAGCTTGCGGCCGCGGGAAAACCCTTCGGTGCCGTTCTCGACGGCGAACAGCGTGATGCCCTTGGCCTTCTTCTCCGGCGTGGTGCGGGTGGCGACGATGACCAGGTCTGCGGAGTTGCCGTTGGTGATGAAGGTCTTCGAACCGTTGATGATGAAGTCGTCTCCGTCCTTGACGGCAGTGGTCTTCAGCGCGGCCAGGTCGGAGCCACCGGACGGTTCGGTCATCGCGATCGCCGTGAGGATCTCGCCGCTGCAGAAGCCGGGCAGCCAGCGCTTCTTCTGCTCTTCGGTGGTGAGCTTGACCAAGTAGGGCGCGACGATGTCCACGTGGATACCGAAGCACGACGCCACCGCGGCGCTCGAGCGGGCGAGTTCCTCGGCGAGGACGGCGTTGAATCGGTAGTCCTCGGCTCCGCTACCGCCGTATTCTTCCGGTACTTCCAGTCCCAGGAAGCCGTTGCGTCCGGCTTCGAGCCAGATCTCGCGGTCGATGTATCGCTGCTCGACGAGCTTTTCCTCGACCGGTGTGATGGTCCGGGTGACGAATTCGCGTACTGACGCGCGGAAGTCCTCGTGATCGGCCTCGAACAAGCTGCGCTTCATCTATCTGTTCCTCTCGGTAACGGTGAGTTATCAGCGAACAATACTCGTTGGTAACAACCGTCCCGGACCGGTGTGGCACTATGCGAACCATGGCTGACGCACCCACTTCGCTCGTTCGATCGACCACCGCGGCAGGCGCCGAGCTCGCCGTCCTCACCTTCGACCACGGTCCGCTCAACCTCTTCGATCAGGCCATGTTCGACGCGGTTGCCGCGAACGTTGCCGATCTCGTCGCACGCCCCCCGCGGGCGGTGTTGTTGCGCGCCGAGGGCAAGGTGAACTCTGCGGGCGTCGACGTGCACGTCTTCGATGGTCTGTCCGCCGCGCAGGGTGCCGATCTGTGGCGTGGATTGTTCGCACAGATTGCCCATCCGCTCGAGGCGCTGCCCTGCCCGGTGATCTACGCCGCGCACGGTTTGACGCTCACGGCGGCGTTCGAGATCTCGCTGGCGTGCGACATCATTCTCGCCGGTCCCAAGGCCAAGTTCGGTCTGGTCGAGACCGTCGTCGGTCTGACACCGTCGATGGGTGGACCGCAGCGCCTCGCCGAGCGGGCCGGTTCGGGTCGAGCTCGCGAGCTCGTCATGACCGGTGATCTGTACGACGCGCAGACGCTGAAGGAGTGGGGCGTGGTCAATCAGATCCACGACGACGTCGATGCCGCGGCGCTCGCGCTGACGCATCGCCTGGCCGACGGCCCCACCGTCGCGCATGCGGCAACCAAACAGATTGTGGCAGCGTGGCGTTCGGGCGGCGTGGCCCACGCGGACGAGATCACCTCGGAGGTCTCCGGAGCACTGTTCGAGACCGAGGATCTGCGGGGTGCGGTGAAGAGCTTCCTCGAGGTCGGCCCGGGGAAGGCTACGTACACGGGCAAGTAGCATCGGGTGAGTGAGTACCGATCAGCTGGCCGAACTGCACCTGCACATCGAAGGGTCGCTCGAGCCTCCGCTGATATTCGATCTCGCCGAGCGCAACGGATTGTCACTGCCGTACAACGACATCGATGAATTGCGGGCGAAGTACGAGTTCAGCGACCTGCAGTCGTTCCTGGATCTGTACTACGCGAACATGGCCGTGCTGCGCACTGCCGAGGATTTCGCCGACCTCGCCCGGGCCTACTTCCGCCGCACCGCGCAGGCCGGGGTGACGCACGCGGAGATCTTCTTCGATCCGCAGGCGCACACCGAGCGTGGTGTCCCGCTCGAGGCCGTCGTCGACGGTTTGGCCGACGCCTGCGCATCCAGCGAGCGCGAATTCGGTGTCTCCAGTGGGTTGATCGCGTCGATCCTGCGGGACAAGCCCGTGCTGCATGCCAATCAGCTGTTGGACGATCTGTTGGCCATGCGGGCCCCGATCATCGGTCTCGGCCTCGATTCCGCAGAGGTGGGCTACCCGCCATCGCTGTTCGTCGACGTGTTCGCCAAGGCCCGCGCCGAGGGTCTGCACGTCGTCGCCCACGCCGGTGAGGAAGGTCCACCCGACTACATCTGGCAGGCATTGGATCTGCTGAAGGTCGAGCGCATCGACCACGGGGTGCGGTGCCTCGAAGACGAGGCTCTGGTGAATCGTCTTGTCGAGGAACAGATTCCGCTCACGGTATGCCCGCTGTCCAACGTCCGGCTCAAGGTGATCGACGATGTCGAGCAGCTGCCGCTGCGACAGATGCTCGAGCGGGGCCTGTCGGTGTCGATCAACTCCGACGATCCCGCCTACTTCGGCGGCTACGTCGACGATAATTTCTCTGCCCTCGAAGCGGGAATGGGTCTCACCACGGCCGAGCGAAAGCAGCTGGCCGAGAACTCGATTCGCGCGAGCTTCGCGACTGTCTAGATCAGCGCGACTGTCTGGATCAGGTCGCCGTCACCGAGATCTTCGGGTAGCCGGTGGCACCGTCGGGAACGGTGTCGGCGGTCATGTTGGTCTGCAGTTCTCCGGCGGAGTTGGTGGCGCGGGCGCGGATCGAATGCTGCCCCGCGGGTAGGTCGAGCTCGACCGTCCATTGCCGCCAGGTGTCCTTGGAGTACTCCTCCGACAGCGTGGCCGGCACCCAGTTGCCCTCGTCCACTTGCACTTCCACGCCGTCGATTCCGGTGTGCTGGTCCCACGCCACTCCGGCGATCACCGTCTGGCCGGCCGGCACGGAACTGCCCGATCGCGGGGTGTCGATCCGTGAGGCCGTCTTGATCGGTCCGCGTTCGCCCCAACCGCGGTCGGTCCAGTATGCCGTCGCGCGGTCGAAGCGGGTGATCTCGATGTCGGTGACCCACTTGGTCGCCGAGACGTATCCGTACAGGCCGGGGACGACGAGCCGGGCCGGGTAGCCGTGCTCGACGGGTAGCGGTGCACCGTTCATCCCGACGGCCAGCAGGGCGTCGCGACCGTCGAGCAGAACCTCGAGGGGAGTGCCCGCGGTGAAGGCATCGCTGCTCGACGACAGGGCCATGTCGGCGTCGGGGGAGATGCCTGCCTCTTCGAGAATGTCCTTGAGCGGGTAGCCGATCCACGTCGCATTGCCCACGAGGTCGCCGCCGACGATATTGGACACGCAGGTCAACGTGACCGTCTTCTCCACTGCCTGGCGCTCGGCGAGGTCGGCGAACGTCAGCTCGATCTCGCGGTCGACCATGCCGTGGATGCGCAGCGACCAGTCCTCGGACGCCACGCGCGGCACGACCAACGCGGTGTCGATGCGGTAGAAGTCGTCGTTCGGGGTGATGTACGACGCGAGGCCGTCGATCTGTAGGTCCGCCCCGGCCGGTATCGGGGGTTGCGGCGTCGGTGTGGGCAGCATGAAGCCGAGTCGATCGGCGGTGACGGCGCGGGCGGAGGTGAGCATCCGTCCGGCTGTTCCGGCGACGACGCCGAGCACCGCGGCACCGGCGGCGAGAGTGAGGAAGCTGCGTCGGTTCATTCCCTCGGTCGCAGGCGCGGCGGCACCGATGAGGGCGTGCAGCACGACGATGCCGACGATGACGCCGCCGATGGTCGGGACTGCGTAGAGAGCCGTCGCGTCGGGTCGGGTCACTGCGGCGAGTACGCCCACGACGCCCAGCGCGGCGAACACCACGGCACCGATCGGCTTGCGGGCGATGCCTGCTGCCGCGGCGATCGCTCCGATCACCACTGCCATGCCGATGAACAGGGCGAGCTTGTCGGAGGTACCGAACGTGTCGATGGCCCATTCACGGATCGGGGCCGGACTGTTGTCGACGGCCGAGGACCCGACGGCGGTCAGCGGTGACGAGTTGGGTCCGATGGGGACGGCGATCAATTCACCGACGCCGAGGACCACCCCGGCGGCGACGATGCCGGACAGCGCGCGTTTTCCTGTGCTCACTCGTTCCAATGTAAGCGTGCGGGGAGTGGCTACGTGCACAGGACACTCCACTCGACGCGTTCACCTGGGGAAACCCACTCGAACGGCGCAGGAGTGGAGCAAAAATTGCGCGCAGCGCTACACCGGTAGGCCACTCAGGACAGTAGGTATTCGAGGTATCTGCTGCCGAACAGCGTCATCGGGTCCATCGCATCCCGAACACGCAGGAAGTCGTCGAAGTGTTCGTAGGTATCGCGCAGCTCGTCGCCGCCGAGGGAGTGCAGTTTGCCCCAGTGTGGCCTGCCGCCGACGCTGCGGCAGATGGCCTCGACGGCGTCGAAGTACTCGCGGTGATCGCGTCGGTGGTACTGGTGCACGGCGATGTAGGCCGTCGGGCGTCCGTACGCGGTGGAGAGCCAGATGTCGTCGGCCGCGGCGAACCGCACTTCGACCGGGAACGCGATGGACATGGCAGACCGCTCGAGCCAGCGATCCACCTCGCGCAGCACCCGGCCGATTTCGGCTGCAGGCACGGCATATTCCATCTCGACGAACTTGACGGTCCGCGACGATGCGAACACCCGGTACGAACGATCGGTGTACTCGCGGGCTGACAGCGCTCTCGCCGAGACCGCGTTGAGGCGTGGAATCAGGGCAGGCACCCGCGTCACCACGCGGTTGAGGACCTCGAAGACCGTGTTGGACAGCAATTCGTCGTCGAGATACGACCGCACCTTTCCCAGCGGACGCAGCGCAGCGTCGCCGGGCAGTCGGGTGTTGTGTTTGGTCAGCACCCGGTCGGTGTGCGGAAACCAGTAGAACTCGAAATGGTCGACGCCTGCCACGATCGCATCGAGATCGGCGAGCGTCGCCCGGAGCGTCGACGGCTCCTCGACGGCCCGGAGGGCGAAGGCCGGAACGCATTCGAGCGTGACTCGGGTGATGACGCCGAGCGCACCGAGCCCGACGCGGGCCGCGTCGAACAGTTCCGTGTTCTCCTCGCGAGAGCACTGCACGAGCCGGCCGTCCGAGGTCATCAGTTCCAGTGCGCGCACATGGGTGGCGATGCCGCCGAAGCGGGCTCCGGTTCCGTGAGTGCCCGTGGAGATGGCTCCGGCAATCGATTGTTCGTCGATGTCGCCGAGGTTGGTCATGGCCAGGCCGAGGTCCCACAACCGCGCGGTCAGCTCGCGCAGCCGGGTGCCTGCGAGCACCGTCACCCGGGCGGAACCGTCGTCCTCGCGCACCACCGAGTCGATCCCGCGCAGCGAATCCAGTCTGATCTGAACGCCGTCGGTGACCGCGATCGGAGTGAACGAGTGGCCCGCTCCGACGCACCGCACCGTCCGAGATCGTTCGACGGCATCCCGCAGAATCGCACGCAACTCGTCCACCGATGAGGGCTCGGCTCGATGCACCGGATACGCATGCTGATTGCCCGCCCAGTTCTGCCACGACCGCTCGATCATCGAATCACTATCGCACTGCTCGAACCGCGGGTCGTTCCACAGGCTCCACTCCCGAAACCCCAGGGTCGTTCCGCAGGCTCCACTGCTGCAACCTCCAGGTCATTCCGCAGGCTCCACTCCCGTGGGTCAATCGGAGGCACAGAACTCGTCCGCGCCCTAGGATCGGGTGATGCAATCGAGGCTGCCCGCTGATGTGCGGCGCGCACAACTGGTGCAGTCTGCGATCGATGTCGCGGAGCGGGTCGGCATCGAGTCTCTGACCGTGCGCGCTCTCTCGGAGCACGCTGACGTCACCAAGGGCATCGTGCAGTACCACTTCGAGACCAAGCAGGATCTGGTGATCGCGATGGGGGAGCACCTCATCGTCGACGTCACCGAGATTCTGCATGCCGCGTTGGACAGCGCGGTGGGCACGCGCGAACTTCCGGGTGTCCGTGGTCTGCGCGAGCTGGTGCACGGCGGTCTGAGCGCGGTGTGGTTGCTGATCGAGAAGTCACCGGGTCGGCAGTTGCTCGCGTACGAGATCAAGACCTATCTGCTGCGCCATCGTGCGCTCGGGTCCGCCACGGCCGCCGAGATCGCCAGTGGGCAGTACCGAATCCGGGACTCCGAGGCCCGGTTGTTCTTCGAGAAGTGTTCCGCCCACACCGGGACGCGCTGGCTGGAGCCGGTGGCGTCGATCGCGCGTTTCGGGATGGCCACCCTCGACGGCCTGGTGCTGCGATGGTTGGTCGACGGCGACGATCTCGAGGTGCTGGCGCAGATCGACGACCTGTCGGGTCTGATAGCGGCCAAGGCTCAGGACCGCTGAATGCTCGCCGGGACTTCTCGGCTGTGGAGTGTTTGACTGTTCGGACCTGGCAACGACAAAGGAATGAGCCGCATGAGTTCGATCGCCGGTGTCGCAACCACCGACACGACACCACTGTCCCGTATCGCAGCTGCCACCGAAGGGCTCGAATCACCTTTGGCTGCAGTCGATCTGGCGGCCCTCGATGCCAATGCTGCGGCGCTGCGAGCACGGGCGGACGGAGTGCCGATCAGGATCGCGAGCAAGTCGGTTCGGTCCCGGGCGGTACTGGAGCGGGTGCTCGCGGCCGACGGCGTGAGCGGGGTCATGGCGTACTCCCTGCGTGAGGCGATCTGGTTGGCACGCCACGGCGTGGAGGACATCCTGATGGGGTACCCGACGGTCGACCGCACCGCCCTCGCCGAGGTCGTCAACGATCGTGTTCTGTCGGGGCGCATCACGCTGATGGTCGACGACGTCGCACAGCTGGACATCGTGCGCGACGCCACCGCCAGCGATCTTCTCAAGCCCCGTATCTGTCTCGACGTCGATGCCTCGCTGCGGATCGGGCCGCTGCACATCGGTGTCAGACGTTCGCCGCTGCGCGAACCCGAGCAGGTCGCCGCCTTCGCGCGGGCGGCGCAGGCGCGGGGGTTCCGGGTGGTCGGGCTGATGTTCTACGAGGCGCAGATCGCCGGTGTGCCTGACGCCAATCTCGCGGTGGAATGGATGAAGTCGCTGTCGTCTCGTGAGATCTCCACGCGCAGAACGGCGGTGGTCGAGGCAGTGACCGCGGCAGTCGGCCGGATCGAGATCGTCAACAGTGGCGGGACCGGGTCGATCGAGTTCTCGGCGACCGATCCGGTCGTCACCGAGGTGACCGCGGGATCGGGTTTGTTCGCGCCGACGCTCTTCGATCGGTATCGCGCGTTCTCGGCCGAGCCCTCGCTGTTCTTCGCGTTGCCCGCGGTGCGCAAGCCGACGCCGCAGATCGCGACGTTGTTCGGCGGCGGCTACATCGCGTCGGGTCCGGCGTCGACGTCGAGGTCCCCGCGGCCGATCGCGTGGTCGAGAAAGGCCAGGGGCGTGGTGACGTCGAGTCTGAAGTTGCTGCGCAACGAAGGTGCGGGCGAGGTCCAGACTCCGGTGAGCGGAGCGGCAGAGATCAGGATCGGTGATCGCGTCTGGTTCCGGCATGCCAAGGCCGGCGAGCTGTGCGAGCGATTCGACACCCTGCATCTGGTACACGCCGACGGGTCCGTCGAGGCGGTCCCCACCTATCGTGGTGAGGGCATGGCGTTCGGCTGAATTCCGTTCTCGCACAGGCTCATGAATGTGCCGAGGGTGACCAGTCCGGCCGGGGTCGACGGCAGGTACCGGGTCAGTGCCCGCGACCGGACCAGTATCGCGGCCCACTGGCCTCGCGAGACGGCGACGTTGAGTCTGTTGCGGGACAACAGGAATCCCATGCCTCGTGGCACGTCTTCGATTGCCGACGCGGCCATCGAGATCAACACCACCGGTGCCTGCCGTCCTTGGAACTTGTCGACGGTGCCCACCGAGACCTCGTCGAGTCCGGCGGCCGCGAGTCGCAGGGCGATGACGGCCACCTGCGCGTTGTAGGCCGCGACGACCAGGAAGTCGCCCTGGTCCATCGGCCGCGCACCCTCGAAGGATTGCGGGTCGCTCCACAGTCGGCCCAGCAACTTCTGCACGTGAGTGACGATCTCGTCGGCTTCCTCCACCGAGTCGGTGGAGTTGCCGTGGTGGTCGAGGTAGACGAGGTGCAGGCCGGGGTCGAGCGACTCCAGTGAACGTGCCTGTGTCACAGCACGGTTGGACTCGAGCTTGCCCTCGTACGACAGTGCCGAGACCGGCGCGCACAGATCGGGATGCATCCGCCACGTCGTGGCCAGGAAGTACCCGCGGTCGACGGGCAGCGTCGGGTGACCGCTGGTGATCCAACCCAGAGCCGACTCGTCGACGGGTTCTGGGTGAGTGCCCTGGCTGACCTGCGGCAACTGTGCCGGGTCGCCGAGCAGCAGCAGGTTGCGTGCGGACACCGAGACGGCGATGGTGTTGGCCAGGGAGAACTGCCCGGCCTCGTCGATGACCAGCAGATCGAGCGACTCGGGCGGAATGCGGCCGGGGTTGGAGAAGTCCCAGGCAGTACCGCCGATGACGCAGCCGTCCTCGGCGTCGGTGACGAAGCGGCAGTAGTCCGTCGGGTCCAGGACGGTGTGGGCGGTCGGTGCTTTCTTACCCACCCGACCCGGGTCGACTCCGGCCTGAACAATCGTGTCCAGCAGATTGTTCACCACGTGATGCGATTGGCCCACCACGCCGACCTTCCAGTGATGGACATCGACCAACTCGGCGATGACCCGCGCAGCGGTGTACGTCTTCCCGGTCCCGGGTGGTCCTTGTACGGCAACGTACGACCGGTCCAGAATGAGCAGTGCCGCCGTGACGGCCGCCGCGTAGTCACCGGCGCGCACCTCGGGAAGGCCGGTGCCGGAACGGGTTCGGGGCGGCGACAGCGTCAGCAGATCGGCGACGGCCGTGCGAGGAAGGTGCGGCAGGGCGGAGTGGACCTCGGCCGCGACGGCAACGATCGCCTGCTCCAGATACTTGGTGGCCGGGGGCGGCTCGGGTGCGGTGGCGACGGGGAAGTCGGAGTACTCGTCCACTCCCTTGCGCAGGTTCTCCTGCACCACCACCATGTCGAGGGTGCCCTCGTAGCCCGCCTCCACGATCTCGACCGTCGTGGTCGCGCGATGGGTCGGCTGCTGTTTCGGTAATCCCTCCGGGGCCGGGTTGTCGTAGAGCAGCTTGACCTTCGAGCTCGACAGGACGCCGCTGCTCAGGTGTCCCAACAGCTTGAGCTGTCGTCGCAGGACCCGTTGCTTCGGTGCAGTTTTCATCCAGTCGTGCACCAGCTCGGCGCGCTCGACCTTCAGCACGTCGGCCGCGTCGGCCCACTCGTCGAGCGGGTGGGTGAGGCGATCGAAGTGCGCCCACCAGAACGGCTTTCGCTCGCGGCGGTGGTAGCCGATGGAACCGGAGAACAATGCGACGGCCTGCTGCGTCGAGGTGCGCTCCCACGGCAGACCGGCGTAGTCGGCGAGTTCGAGCTCCAGCGGGCTCGCGGTGTCCGTCGCACCGTCTTCGAGTTCGAGATGCTGCCGAGCCCGCGGGTGCACACCGGCGTCCGACGCGCGCCTCAGTAACCAATCCCGCAGTTGCAGCGTCGATTCGCAGTCGGTGCGGTTGTACTCGGCGATATCGGCGAGGAGCGCAGCAGCCTCGGCGTCCTTGCCCTGGTCTCGTAGATCGCACCAGTTCGCGTATTCGACGATCGACGCGGCCGCATCGGTGACGTCCCCGTCGCGGGCCGCGGGCATGTACAGGGGTTCGAGCTTCTTGATGCTGTAGGACCTGGCTCCGATGCGCACCGCAGATCGCACGATCGGGTAGAGGTCGACCAGAACGTCGTCCCGCAGTAGGTCGTCGACTGCGTCCTCACCCACTCCGTAGCGTCCGGCGAGGCGCAGTAGCGCGGTCTTCTCGTACGGCGCGTAGTGGTAGACGTGCATGTTCGGGTAGGCGGCGCGACGGGTGGTCACGTAGTCGAGGAAGTCGATCAGGGCGCGGCGTTCCTGCGCGCGATCGTGCGCCCAGAACGGGAGGAAGTCGCCGTCGGCGGTGTAGACACCGAACAGGTACTCGAGTCCCCATTCGGCACTGCCGGCCTCGGCCCACAGTGGGTCGCCCTCGAAGTCGAAGAAGATGTCTCCCGGATCGGGCTCGGGGATCACTCCGAGGGCGTCGGCGTCGAAGATCTCGAACTCGGCGTCGCCGCTGTGTTCCTGACGAACCTGCAGCGCGGCCTGAGCTCGCAGATTCGTGACCGTGCGAGACGACATACCGTCCACGCTTCCGGTCGATGCAGCCAGTTCGTCGACCGTCGAGATGCCGGCGTCGAGCAGTCTGTCCCTGGTGCTCGCGCGCATGCCTGCGACGAGAACCAGGTCGCGGTGCTGTTCCACCTCGACCGTGCAGGCCTCGCACTGTCCGCAGCCGGAATAGCGCGAGTCGAACCAGTCGACGACGGTTCCCTCGGCGTGGTGCTCGTCGAGGATGTGTTGCAGGTGTTTCCTGGACTGTCGGTAGACCGGCAGGATCTCGGCGAGCGACTGCGCGGAGTCGCTGCCGTCCCCGAGCATCAGGTGAACCTCGTCGCTCGGGGTGATGCCGCCGGATCGCAGCGCGTCCGCGTAGGCCGCCAACTGCAGCAGTGCCGACACCTTCGCGTGCCGCGACAGTTTGGTGTCGTACACGGCGTACCGATCGCCCTCGGCCACCAGGAAGTCGCAGAAACCGAGAAATCGGCCGTCGAAGAAGGTGGCCTGATAGACCACGGGTGTGCGGGAGGTCAGGGCGGTGAACGTCGACCAGGCCGCGTCGGCCATTTCCTGCGCTGTGCGTCCCGGTCGGTCCATCGTCAGGACGCCGCCGGGAAACCGCTGCTGGAATGTCTCGAGTTGACGGCGTTCGTGCTCGAATCCGAGTGCAGAGGTGCGGTCGAGCATCGGATCCGGCTCGGCGGTGGCTCGCGGGATCAGACCGGTGAGGCCGTCGAGTCGGCGCAGCAGTCCGAATTCGCACGACGCTGCCGCGGCGAGGTCGCTGGCGCTGTAGATGACGCGATCGCCGATGAGGAACACGCGCCCACCCTAGTCACCGCCGCGAGCGGTTCCGGTCACGTTGCGCGCGGATGCCGTCGCGAGGAGGCAAAATGATCGAATGCCTTTTTTCGACGGAGCCACCGGCGCGGTCCATTACCGAAACTGGACTGTCCCCGATGCTCGTTTCGGTCTCGTTTTTCTGCACGGTCTCGGCCAGAACAGCGGCCATTATCACCGTTTCGCTCGCGTCCTCAACGGACGCGGAGTCGATGTGTGGGCGGTCGATCACGTGGGCCACGGCCTCACCGAAGGTGAGTTGACGGACGCCGCTCAGATTCCCGCACTCGCTCAGAACGCGCTGCAGTTGCTCGAGATCGCAGAGGCCGAACACCCGGAGCTGTCGTTCGCACTGATGGGGCATTCGTTGGGCGCGGCGACGGCCATCGCAGCCCTCGGTGCGCATCCGGAAGCGGTGCAGTGCGCCGTACTGTGCGGAACGCCCAAGTCGGTGACCGGCTCGGTCACCGATCTCGCCGACAACGTGATTCCGCTGCTGGCCGTGCACGGCGTGGACGATCGTCTGGCTCCGGTCGATGCGGTGCGCGAGTGGATCGGCGGCGTTCCCGACGCGTCCCTGCGCGAATTCGAGGACGGTGGCCACGACCTGCTGCACGAGAAGATCCACTTGCAGGTGACGTCGGTGGTGGCGGAGTTCCTCGACGACCACATGTCCTGACAAACAAAAAGAACGGGCCCGGCGCGAGGATCGCGCCGGGCCCGTTCTCTTGTGGTCGATCTACGAGTAGATGGCTTCGATGTCGCTGCCGCGCTCGGCATGAATGATGTTGCGCTTGAGCTTCATCGTCGGGGTGAGCTCACCGGTTTCGACGGTGAAGTCGTTCTCGAGGATCGTGTACTTCTTGATCTGCTCCGGGCTCGAGACCTTCTTGTTGGCCTCGGCGACGGCCTTGTCGATCTCGGCGACCATCTCGGGATTCTTGGACAATTCGGAGAACGGAATGTCCGCGGACAGGTTGTGCCGCTCGAGCCAGCCCGGCAGTGCTTCCGGGTCGAGGGTGATGAGCGCACCGATGAACGGCTTGGCGTCGCCCACGACGAGGCACTGGCTGATGATCGCGTTCGCGCGGAGGGCGTCCTCGAGCACTGCGGGGGCGACGTTCTTGCCACCCGCGGTCACGATGATCTCCTTCTTGCGGCCGGTGATCGAGACGTAGCCTTCCTGGTCGATGGCACCGAGGTCGCCGGTGTGGAACCAGCCGTCGACGATGGCCTCGGACGTGGCCTTCTCGTTGTGCCAGTAGCCGCTGAACACGACCGGTCCCTTGAGCAGCAGTTCGCCGTCCTCGGCGACCTTCACCGAGTGACCGTCGATGGGCTTGCCGACGGTGCCGACGCGCTGTTCCTTGGTGGTGTTGACGGTGATGGCCGCGCTGGTCTCGGTCAGGCCGTAGCCCTCGTAGACCGGGACGCCCGCACCGCGGAAGAAGTGGCCGAGGCGGGCACCGAGAGGTCCACCACCGGACACCGCGCGGGTGCAGTTGCCGCCGAGTGCGGCGCGCAGCTTGGAGTACACGAGCTTGTCGAACACCGTGTGCTTGAGGTTCAGAACCAGCCCGGCTCCGCCCTTTTCCTGGGCCTCGCTCCACTCGATGGCCGTCGCGGCGGCCTTGTCGAAGATGGAACCCTTGCCGCCGTCGTGTGCCTTCTGCTTGGCGGAGTTGTAGACCTTCTCGAACACACGCGGCACCGACAGGATGAAGTCCGGCTTGAACACGGCGAACTGATCCACCAGCGTCGTCACGTCCGAGGTGTGTCCGACGGTGACCTTGGACTCGAACGAGCCGAACGAGACGGCGCGGGCGAACACGTGCGCCATCGGGAGGAACATCAGCGTGCGGTTGCCCTCCTTCATCGAGTCGTGCAGCGCGATCTGGGTGGCCTGCACCTCGGCGTAGAAGTTGGCGTGCGTGAGCTGAACGCCCTTGGGTCGTCCGGTGGTGCCCGAGGTGTAGATCAGGGTCGCGGGCGATGCCGCGCTGACCTGATGGCGTCGTGCATGCAGTTCCTCGTCGCTGACCGAGGCTCCGCGGGTGGTCAGCTCGTCGATGGCTCCGGCGTCGATCTGCAGAACCTCACGCAGATCCTTGGCACCCTCGGTGACCTCTTTGAGGTTCGAGGCGTGCGCTGCGGTCTCGACGACGAGCAACTTGGTGGCGGAGTCCTCGAGAATCCACTGCGCCTGGTCGGCGGAGGAGGTCTCGTAGATCGCGACGGTGCAGCCACCTGCGGACCAGATGGCGTAGTCGAGGACGACCCACTCGTAGCGCGTCGCGCTGAGGATCGCGACACGGTCGCCGAGTTCGATACCGGAGGCGATCAGTCCCTTGGCTGCTGCCGCGACCTCGGTCGCGAAGCGAGCTGCGGTGACATCGGTCCAGTTGCCGTTCACCAGACGTTGGAAGGGTACGAAGTTGGGCGATTCCTTCTCGTACCTGTAGACGGTGTCGGCCATGGATGCGTCGTCAGGAATGGTGAACGACGCCGGCACAGAATATTCGCGCACTGCTGGACCCCTTACGGAAAAATAGCGTGGTAGTTGTGCATTTCATCACATTCGAGGCCGTGGCGCACCATCCGGGGTGTCCGGTTTGTCGACTTTGCCGCGAGTCCGGGGTAGTTGAGTGTGACTCGGGGTACAACTTAACGGTCCGCAGTCGCGTTCGGGTGTCGGGTCGCCGGTGTGAGGCCGCTCGCACCGTAGGCCGTCGTGACCGTTTTCGTCACCTGATCAGCGTAGAAGGGTTCGCAGGGCCCGAGCAGGTACTAAACTCGTGCGACATATGAGCACTTCAGAAACTGAACAGGATGCCGCCGTGACGTCCGACGAGACGAATTCGCCCCCGCAGGAGTCCGCCGTTCCAGCGGGCGACGACATCACCTTCGCCGACCTCGGGATCGACGAGCGGGTCCTGAAGGCCCTCCGTGATGTCGGCTACGAGAGCCCGTCGCCCATTCAGGCGGCCACCATTCCGCCGCTGATGGCAGGCAACGACGTCGTCGGACTCGCGCAGACCGGAACCGGCAAGACCGCCGCGTTCGCGGTGCCGATCCTCTCGCGTCTCGACGTCTCGCGTCGGGTGCCGCAGGCCCTGGTACTGGCCCCGACCCGTGAGCTGGCGCTCCAGGTCGCCGAGGCGTTCGGCAAGTACGCCACCCACATTCCGGGTCTGCACATCCTGCCGATCTACGGCGGTCAGGCGTACGGCATCCAGCTGTCCGGTCTGCGCAAGGGCGCGCAGATCATCGTCGGTACTCCCGGCCGCGTCATCGACCATCTCGAGAAGGGCACCCTCGACCTGTCCGGGCTCGAGTACCTGGTCCTCGACGAGGCCGACGAGATGCTCAAGATGGGCTTCCAGGAGGACGTCGAGCGCATCCTCTCCGATACCCCGGAGTACAAGCAGGTGGCGTTGTTCTCGGCCACGATGCCTGCCGCGATCCGCAAGATCTCCAAGCAGTACCTGCACGATCCGGTGGAGATCACCGTCAAGACGAAGACGTCGACGGCACCGAACATCACCCAGCGCTACGTCCAGGTGGCACATCAGCGCAAGCTGGAGGCGCTCACTCGAATCTTCGAGGTCGAAGAGTTCGAGGCGATGATCATGTTCGTCCGTACCAAGCAGGCCACCGAGGAGCTCGCCGAGAAGCTGCGCGCACGGGGCTTCTCGGCCGCGGCGATCAACGGCGACATCGTGCAGGCCCAGCGTGAGCGCACCATCGGTCAGCTCAAGAACGGTCAGATCGACATCCTGGTGGCCACCGACGTCGCGGCCCGCGGTCTCGACGTCGACCGCATCTCGCACGTCATCAACTACGACATCCCGCACGACACCGAGTCCTACGTGCACCGCATCGGTCGTACCGGCCGCGCCGGCCGCGCCGGGCAGGCCCTGCTCTTCGTCGCGCCGCGCGAGCGGCACCTGCTCAAGGCCATCGAGCGTGCGACGCGTCAGCCGATCACCGAGATGCAGCTGCCGAGCGTCGACGACGTGAACGCGCAGCGCGTGACGAAGTTCAAGGATTCCATCACCGAGAGCCTGGGCAACGAGAATCTGGCGCTGTTCCGCCGGCTCATCGAGGATTACGAGCGCGAGCACGACGTGCCGTTGGTCGACATCGCGGCGGCGCTGGCCATTCAGTCCCGCGACGGCGAGGCGTTCCTGCTCAAGCCCGAGCCGCCTGCCCCGCCGCGGGCACCGCGCGAGCCGCGTGAACCCCGGCCCCCGCGCACGTTCGACGAGGATGCGGCCAGCTCGCATCATCGCAAGACCGGCCAGGAAATGGCGACGTATCGCATCAGCGTCGGTAAGCGGCATCACGTCGCCCCGGGAGCGATCGTCGGTGCCATCGCCAACGAGGGCGGTCTACGTCGAAGCGACTTCGGGCACATCAGCATTCGTCCCGACCACTCGCTGGTGGAACTGCCGGCCGACCTCGCCGACGAGACCGTCGAGGCGTTGCGCCGCACCCGCATCAGTGGCGTGCTGATCCAGCTGCAACCCGATTCCGGTCCTCCCGGACGCAGCGGCGGCGGAAAGTACAAGGGGCGGCGCTAGCGCACGTGCACGGCACTTCGTAGCCCTTTACGAGTTTCCGCGCACGACCCAAGCGCGAGCGTTTGGTGGCCGAGGCCGCGGGTATCCGCCCGTGCATGACCAACGTCACTCTCCGTGTCAACGGGACCGACCGCGCTTTCGACTGCGATACCCGAACCACCCTGCTCGACGCTCTCCGCGAGAACCTGGACCTGATCGGTGCCAAGAAGGGGTGTGACCACGGGCAGTGCGGGGCCTGTGGACGGACGGCGGATCAACAGCTGCCTGACGTTCGCAGTGGCGCAGCAGGATCGTGAGATCACCACGGTCGAGGGGTTGGCCGATGGCGACACCCTGCACCCCGTGCAGCAGGCCTTCGTCGATCGCGACGCGTTCCAGTGCGGGTACTGCACATCCGGGCAGATCTGTTCGGCGGTCGCGGTGATCGAAGAGGCCAAGCAGGGATGGCCCAGCGCGGTCACCGAGGACATCGAGGGTGCCGACGTCGAACTCGATCCCGACGAAATACGAGAACGTATGAGCGGCAACCTCTGTCGCTGCGGTGCCTACTGCAATATCGTGGCGGCCGTACGGGACGCGTCGTGAAGACCTTCGAGTACGACGCAGCCACCGCAGTCGACGATGCCGTGGCCCGCCTCGCCGAGAACGAGAACGCGATGCTGCTCGGCGGGGGAACCAACCTCGTGGACCTGATGAAACTCGGAGTCGTGGGCCCGACGACGCTGATCGACGTGACGCGACTTCCGTTGCACGACATCGATGTATCCGACGACGGCTCGCTTCGTGTCGGTTCCGGCGTGAGCAACAGTGATCTCGCGGTGCACCCGGTGGTGCGTCAGCGTTATCCGGTGCTGTCGCGGGCGGTGCTGGCCGGTGCCTCGGGTCAATTGCGCAACATGGCCACCACCGGCGGGAACCTGTTCCAGCGCACTCGGTGCGTGTACTTCATGGATGCATCGAAGCCGTGCAACAAGCGCGAACCCGGGTCGGGCTGCCCGGCCCGGACCGGTGAGCACCGCAACCTTGCCATCCTCGGGGCCTCGGAGGCCTGCGTGGCGACGCATCCATCCGACATGGCGGTCGCGCTGTCCGCTCTCGACGCACGTGTGGTCGTGCGCGGAGTCGACGGAGAGCGCACCCTCGCGATCGATGACTTCTATCGGCTACCCGGCGACGCGCCCGAGCGCGACAACACGGTCGCGCGGGACGAACTCGTCACGGCCATCGAGATACCGGCACCGGCGGACGGCACCGTCTCCACCTACCGCAAGGTGCGAGACCGGCAGTCCTACGCCTTCGCGATCGCCTCGGTCGCCGCCACTCTCGATGTCGAGGACGGAATCGTGCGCGGGGTGTCGATCGCGCTGGGCGGTGTGGCGCACAAGCCGTGGCGGGCTCGCACGGCCGAGCACACCCTGCTCGGCGCGGCCGCCGAGGAGGCGTCGTTCCGGCGGGCCATCGCGTTGGAACTCGACGCGGCGGAACCGTTGCGCGACAACGCGTTCAAGATCCCACTGGTGACCAACCTCGTCACCCGCACCTTGGCGGAACTCACAGTGTCGGGAGACCGGTCATGACTGCATCGATCGGACAACCGATTCAGCGCACCGAATCGATCGCGAAGGTCACCGGCCGGGCTCGGTACGCCGCCGAGCAACCGCCGGCCGTCGGGCAGCTGTACGCCTGGTACGTGCCCGCGACAGTTCCTGCGGGCACGGTCGAACGAGTCGAACTGGACGACGACCCCACCGTGCATGCGGTCGTCTGGCACGGCAACGCGGAGAAGCTGGGTGAGGTCGAGGACGCCGAACTGCATGTCCTGCAGTCGAACACCGTCGCGTACCGCGGTCAGATCGTGGCCGTCGTCGTGGCAGATACTCTTCAGGACGCCCGCGCCGCCGCAGCCCGAGTGCGGGTGCAGTACACCGATGTCCGCTCACCCGACAACACTTTGACGGCCGAGCACGGCTCGCTCTACGCACCCGAGTCCGTGAACGCCGGCTTTCCCACCGACGTGACGATCGGGGATCCCGATGCAGCGCTGAAGACGGCCGAGCATGTCGTCGACAACTGGTATTCCACCGCGCCGATGCACAACAGTCCGATGGAGCCGCATGCCACCACGGCGCAGTGGGCCGACGGCGTTCTGACGCTGTGGGACTCGACGCAGGCACCGTCGGGTGTGCAGGGCGATCTCGCCACGGCGTTCGACCTCGAGCCCGAGAACGTTCGCGTCGTCGCGGAGATCGTCGGCGGCGGTTTCGGAGCCAAGGGAAGTACTCGGCCCAATGCGATCCTCGCTGCGATGGCCGCGCGAGCCACCGGCCGCACCGTGAAATTGGTGCTGCCGAGGCAGGCGTTGTTCGATGTCGTCGGGTACCGCACTCCGACGCTCAATCACGTTCGTCTGGGCGCTGATTCGACCGGTGCGATGCAGGCGATCGCGCACGATTCGTTCCAGCAGACCAGCACGATCTTCGAGTTCTGTGAGCAGACGTCGGAATCGACTCGGCACATCTATGCGGCCCCCAACCGTCGCACCACCCACCGTCTCGCGAAGCTGGACGTCGGAACGCCGCGGTGGATGCGGGCACCCGGCGAGGCACCCGGCATGTTCGCCGTCGAGACAGCCATCGACGAATTGGCCGCGGCCACCGGCGTCGATCCGATCGAACTGCGCGTTCGCAACGAGCCGGACGTCGATCCGGCCAGTGGTAACCCGTTCAGCTCACGCAGTGTGGTGCAGTGCCTTCGCGAGGGTGCGGAGAAGTTCGGCTGGGACCGCCGCGATCCCACGCCCGGACAGCGTAGAGAAGGCAACACTCTTGTCGGCATGGGAGTCGCGACGGCCAGCTACCCAGTGCTGATCTCACCGAGTACCGCGTCGGCGCGAGTGGAGTCGGACGGCACGATCACGGTGTCCGTCGCCGCGTCGGACATCGGTACCGGCGCGCGCACCGTGCTGCGACAGATTGCCGCCGATGCTCTCGAGGTCGATGCAGACAGCGTGACCGTCGAACTCGGCGACAGCGCTCTGCCGACCGCTCCGGGAGCCGGTGGGTCCTCGGGTACCTCGTCGTGGGGCTGGGCCGTCACCAAGGTCTGCCACTCGTTGAAGTCTCAGGGTTCGTACGAGCCGGGCAACTCCGCCGAGGCCGACACCACCGACGACGTCGAGGGGCAGAAGGAGCTGGCGCGCATGGCTTTCGGTGCCCAGTTCGCCGAGGTCGCGGTCGACGTCGACACCGGTGAGGTGCGGGTACGTAGGATGCTCGGCGTCTTCGGCATCGGCGCGGTGATGAACCCGCGGCTGGCGAGGTCTCAGCTCATCGGCGGCATGACGTTCGGACTCGGCATGGCGCTGATGGAGAACGGCATCACCGATCACGAGTTCGGCGGGTTCGCCAATCACGATCTCGCCGAGTACCACATCCCGGCGTGTGCGGACGTCACCGATCTCGAGGCCGTGTGGGTCGAGGAGGTCGACACCGAACTCGCGCCGATGGGCGGCAAGGGAATCGGTGAGATCGGTGCGGTCGGATCCTCGGCGGCCATCGGCAATGCCGTCTACAACGCCACCGGCGTCCGAGTCCGCGACCTGCCGATCACCCTGGACAAGGTGCTGCCGCACCTCTAGAGCGGCTTTGCCGCAGGTGAGTGGAAACTCGACCCCTGCTACGTGTGCTGTCTTGATACATGTGGGACACGGGTGTCTCGATACATGTGAGACACGATTCTAGGCTGCGGGGCGGTGGAGTTGTCCTTGGTAGCGCTTGTCGGTGTCCAGGTGCAAGTGGCCGAGGACTTCTCCGCTGGCCGTGTAGGTGGTGATGTGGTTTCCGTCGCGCAGGACGGTCACGCGAGTGTGTGCGTGGGGCCGTCCGACCGAGATCGTGTGGTCGCCGACGGAGATCACGCCGGAGCCGGAGACGGAGTGGGTACCGACTGTGGCGTCGACCTGGGCGGGTAGGTGCTCCGGGCCGCCCAGGGTTGTTGCGCGGTTCCATGCCTGCTGCGGGGGCATGTTCACGGCACTGTGGCGGCGGTCGGTGTTGTAGAACTTCTGGTACCGATTGCACGATGTCTGCAACTCGGCGGTGGTGGCGGGCCGGGTGGGTTGGTCGGTGAGCCACTGTTTGAAGGTGCGGTGGTGGCGTTCGACTTTGCCGTTGGTCTGCGGGTGGTACGGGCTCGAGTGAATGAGCCGGGCACCGGACCCGGTGACGAACGCGCCGAACTTCGAGCGGCCCTTCGACGCGGTCGCGCAGAATGCCATTCCGTTGTCGGACAACACGATTGCCGGTACTCCGTAGTCGGTGAACGCTCTGCCGATGGCGGTGATGGCTCCGGTGGTGGTCTCGGCGTGGCAGACGTACGTCGCGACGAGGGTGCGGGTGCAGTCGTCGAGAACCTCGAAGACGGTGGCTTTCCCGCCGCCGGCGAGTACGACTTCGGTGGCGTCGATCTGATAGCAGTCACGGGGTCGGGCGTATTGGAATCGGCGGTAGGACGATTTGGGTCGCTTCTTGGGCTCCGGGGTCACCAGGCCGTGGCGGGTGAGGATGTTGTTGATGGTCGATCGGGCCGGGACCTTCCAGCCTTTGCTGGCCCAATCATGTTCGGCGGCAATCTTGGTCAGCTCGTAGCGGATGTTGTCGGCACCGTTGTCGCGGCCCAATTTGCCGCGGAGCGCGATGATGCGGGCTTCGATGGTGTCGGGGGTGCGTGTCGGGCTCGAGCGGGGCCGGCGGGAGTCGAGTTCCCACCGGCCCCGTTCTCGGATCCGGGCGGCGTGACGGTTGGCGGTACTGCGGGAGAGCCCGTGGTCGGCGCAGAAGCCTGACAGGCCTCGTTCGTCGAAGACGTCCGCTCCCTCGATGATCCATGCGGTCAAGGTGGCGTCGAGCAGGTTCATCCGGGCATCCGATCTGGCCATGGATTACTCCATAGCCGGTCACAGTGCCCCGCAGCATCATCACAGCCCGTGTGTCACATGTCCGTGGACATCTCGTGTCTCATATGTCCCCGGACTGAACACGACCCCTGCTACGAAGTTCCACTCACATGCGCGCAGCGCTCTACGCAAGTATCCGCTGCAGGAACTGGCGGGTACGGGGCTCCGTCGGGTTCACCAGCACCTGTTCCGGTGTGCCGCGTTCGAGGACGACGCCGTTCTCGATGAACAGCACCTGATCGGCGACCTGCTGGGCGAAGCGGATTTCGTGGGTGACGATCACCATCGTCCACCCCTGCGCGGCAAGGCCTTTGATGACGCCGAGCACCTCGCCGACGAGTTCGGGATCGAGGGCCGAGGTGGGCTCGTCGAACAGCATCAGCTTGGGGCGCAGGGCCAGAGCTCGGGCGATTCCGACGCGTTGTTGCTGGCCTCCGGACAGTTGGAACGGGTACTGGTCGGACTTGGCGTCGAGACCGATCTGATCGAGGATCGCGTGCGCGTCACGGATGGCGTCGTCCTTGGCTCGCTTCTGCACGATCACCGGTCCCTCGATGATGTTCTGCAGCACCGTCTTGTGCGGAAACAGGTTGTGGCTCTGGAACACCATGCCGCTCTGAGCGCGGAAGTGTCGGAGCTGCGCCGTGTTTACGGATTCTGCGAAATCCACCGACACGTCCCCGATGCGGATGATGCCTGCGTCGGCCTGATCGAGTGCGTTCAGTGTGCGCAGCACCGTGGTCTTGCCGGATCCGGACGGTCCGATGATGACGGTGACGGTGCCGGACGGCACGGTGAACGAGATGTCCTTCAACACCTCGAGTGGCCCGAACGATTTCTTCAGTGCGGATACTTCCAGCAGGTCTGTCATTTGGCCACGTACCTGTCGAGTCGGACTTCGAGTTTGCCTTGGAAGAACGAGAGAACGATGCAGATCACCCAGTAGTAGAGCGCCGCAACGGTATACAGGGTGAAGAAGTCGAAGGTCGGTGCCGCTGCCAGCTGTGCGACGCGCAGCAGTTCGGTCACCAGGATGGTCGATGCCAGCGAGGTGTCCTTGACCAGCGAGATCAGCGTGTTCGACAACGGTGGTACCGCGGTGCGCAGTGCCTGCGGAAGTACGATGCGCTGCAACGTGGTTCGGTAGCCCATCCCGATGGTCTGCGCGGCCTCCCACTGCCCCTTGGGCACGCTCAGTATCGCGGCCCGGATCACCTCGGCCGCGTAGCCACCGACATTGAGCGAGAACGCGACCACCGCGGCCGGGAACGGCGAGATCACGATGCCGAACTGCGGTAGCCCGTAGAAGATGATGAACAGCTGCAGCAGCAGGGGAGTGCCGCGGATGATCGAGACGTAGAACCGGGCGACCGCGGCGAGCGGTGTGATCGACGAGATCCGGGCCAATGCCACCGCGAGGGCTATGACGAGCCCGACCACGAAGCTGATGGCGGTGAGCGGAATGGTCATTGTCACCGTTGCTTTGAGCATCGGCCACAGGTTGTCGAGAACGAGCTGCGTTTTGGACGGTGCCGTGGACGCTGCGTCGTCGCTTGTCGGAACCACGGTGTCGGCGGTCGGTGCGGCGACATCACTGCCGAAGTACTTGTTCGAGATCTCGGCGATGGTGCCGTTCTCGCGCAGCGTGTCGATGGCGGTGTCGACCTCGTCCATCAGCCCACTGTCCTTGCGGGCCACGAAGGATTGCAGCGTCGTGTCGCCGGTCTCGCCTGCGATCTTCACGCCGGTGTCGCCGGTCTGCTGCAGGTATTCGGCGATGGCGAGGGAGTCGTTGACGGTGGCGTCGACGCGGCCGTCCTTGACGAGAGTGACCGCCTGGACGAATCCCTCGACGGCTTCGACGTTCGCGCCTGCGTTCGCCGCGACCTCGGCCCAGTTGCTCGTCGAGGATTGCGCGGTGGTCTTGCCGGCCAGATCGGCGAGAGAGGTGATGGTGGAGTCGTCTGCGGCGGTGAGGATCTGGCCTTCCGACACCGTGTACGGCGTGGACAGGTCGTAGGCCGACTGGCGCGCGGGGGTGATCGAGACCTGGTTGGCGATCAGGTCGAAGCGTTGGGATTGCAGTCCGGCGAAGATCGAATCGAACGGGGTCTGCACGAAGTCGACGCGTACGCCCAGTTCGGCTCCGACGGCGTTGATGACGTCGATGTCGTATCCGGTGAGTTGTCCGTCCGCGCCCTGATAGCTGAACGGGCTGTAGGTGCCCTCGGTGCCGACGACCAGTACGCCCTCGTCCTGCACCCGGTCCAGCAGTGACTGTGAGGACGAACTACAGCCGGACAACCCGAGGATGCCGATGAGGATCGCGACCAGAGCAAGAATCGATCTGCGCACCATCTGCGCCCGCTTTCGCCGTATGTACGAGTGGAGCAAAACCTACCCGTCGATCTCCAGTTCCGCTGACACCACGACGGTGTTGTTCATCGGCAATGCCGCCACCCCGAGTGCGGTGCGGGCATGAGCACCGATCTCCGGGCCGAAGATGGCGAGCACCAGATCCGAGAAGCCGTTGACGACCGTGGTGGTCTGAGTGAAGCCGTGGTCGGCGTTGACCGACCCGGTCACGGTCAACCACGCGCTGATTCGATCGAGGTCGCCGATTGCCCTGGCGACGCTGCCGAGGAGCGCCAGCGCGGTGTCGCGTGCGGCATCGGTGGCCGAGTCGAGATCGACCTGCGACGGCACTGCACCGAACGGGCCGGCCAGGGTGCCGTCCGGGTCCAATGGGGAATGGCCCGAGGCGAAGATCCGGTTGCCGCGGACGCGCACCCATTCGAACGAGAACTCGAAACCGGGTGGGGCGGTCGGTTCGCCGGGCAACGTGAAGCCGAGTTCGGTGATGCGACGTTCGATCTCCATGAAAGAAAACTCTGTCAGACCGGGATGCCGTTGATGGTGCGAACGGTCCAGCGAGAACCGTCGTGTTCGAGGGTGGAGACGCCCGCGTTGAGGATGCGCGGGGAGTGGCGTCGCCGGATCGCGTCGAAGATCGCCCGGATGACGCCGCCGTGCGCCACGGCGATCACCGCGGAGTCCGGGAAACGCGACGCGATCTCGTCCACGCCGCGCACACCTCGCACGATCAGGTCTGAGCGTGGCTCCAAGCCCGGGTACCGGCCGTCCGGCCAGTGCGAGTACGCGTCCCAGTCGGTGAAGCCCTCGGCGTCACCGAAGTGCCGCTCGGCCAGATCGGGGAACTCGGCGGTGCGGGTCAGACCCAGGTGCGCGCCGATGATGTCTGCGGTTTCCGCCGCTCTGATCAGCGGGGAGCTGACCAGGTGGTCCCATGTCCGGTACTCGAGTTCGTAGCCGGCTTCGCGGGCCTGAGCTCGCCCGGTGTCGTTGAGAGGAATGTCCGAAGAGCCCTGCAGGCGCCCGTGCAGATTCCAGTTCGTTTCACCGTGCCGAACCAGTGCCAGAAGAGTCATAGTGAGCGGAGAATATCCCAGAGTTACCAGGGAGTACGGTCGATACGAAGATACGCGAACGAGCTTGGAGGATTGTCGATGAATCTTGCCCTGACAGAAGAAGAGGCCGCGTTCCGTGACGAGATGCGGACGTTCTTCACCACGAAGGTCCCCGCCGAGATTCGCGAGAAGAGCGCGACGGGTCAGGAGTTGAGCAAGGACGAGGTGGTTACGACCATGCGAATCCTGAACGAGAACGGCCTGGCGGTGCCGCATTGGCCCGCCGAGTTCGGTGGCCGCGACTGGACCGCTGTACAGCGTCACATCTGGCTCGACGAAATGCAGTTGGCGTCGGTGCCCGAGCCGCTGGCGTTCAACGCCTCGATGGTCGGTCCGGTCATCGCGACGTTCGGCTCGCAGGAGCTCAAGGAGAAGTTCCTGCCCAAGACGGCGAACCTCGACATCTGGTGGTGCCAGGGCTTCTCCGAGCCCGAGGCCGGATCGGACCTGGCGTCGTTGCGCACCACCGCCATCCGCGACGGTGACGACTACATCGTCAACGGACAGAAGACGTGGACCACGCTCGGCCAGTACGCCGACTGGATCTTCGCCCTCGTGCGCACCAACCCGGACGCGCCGAAGAAGCAGGCCGGAATCTCCTTCCTGCTCATCGATCTGAACACTCCCGGCATCGAGATGCGTCCCATCAAGCTGGTCGACGGCAGTGTCGAGGTCAACGAGGTCTTCTTCGACAACGTTCGCGTTCCGGCGGAGAACCTCGTCGGCGAGGAGAACCAGGGCTGGAGCTACGCCAAGTTCCTGCTCGGCAACGAGCGCACCGGCGTCGCCCGGGCCGGACACACCAAAGTCCATCTGGGACAGGCGAAGAAGCACGCGGCGCAGACCAAGGTCGGCACCGGCACGCTGCTCGAGGATCCACTGTTCGCGGCCAAGATGACCGAGGTCGAGAACGAACTGCTCGCCCTCGAGCTGACTCAGCTGCGCATGGTGTCGAGCTCGGACGACGGCAAGCCGAATCCGGCGTCGTCCATCCTCAAGCTGCGGGGATCGGAACTGCAGCAGGCCACCACCGAATTGCTGATGGACGTTGCCGGGCCGGACTCACTGCCCTACGAGGCGGGCGAGGACATCGAGAGCGAGGGCTGGGCGCAGCGCTCGGTACCGGGTTATCTCAACTACCGCAAGGTGTCGATCTACGGCGGCTCGAACGAGGTTCAGCGCACCATCATCGCCTCTGCGATTCTCGGACTGTAAGGGAGCATCTGAAGACATGGATTTCGAACTCAACGAAGAGCAGAAGCTGCTGCGCGACACCACTCGTGAGGTTCTCTCGCGGGCCTACGACACCGAGAAGCGCAACAAGATCGTTGCCGGTGAGCTGGGCTGGAGCACCGACGTCTGGAAGCAGTTGGCGGAGGTCGGCCTGCTGGGTCTGACGTTCAGCGAGGAAGACGGCGGAATGGACGCCGGTCCGGTGGAGATCATGGCGGTGATGACCGAGGTCGGACGACGGCTCGCACCGGAGCCGATCCTCGACGCCGTCCTCGTTCCCGGCGGGTTGATCTCCGAGCTCGGCAGCGCCGATCAGCGCGCGCGGCTCCTGCCGCCCGTGGCCGAGGGATCGTCGATGTTGGCGTTCGCGCACAACGAATCCGGTAGCCGCTGGCCCAACGTCGAGGTCGCCACCGCCGCCACCGAGGACGGTGGGTCGTGGTCGATCAGCGGCGTCAAGAATCCGGTTCCGCACGGTGGTAGCGCAGACGTGATCGTCGTCAGTGCGACGCTGCCCAGCGGTGGAACGGGACTGTTCGTCGTCGACGCCGATGCGACCGGTCTCACGCGCAAGTCCTACGCCACCCACGACGGTCAGCGCGCCGCGCAGATCGAATTCGTCGACGTCGCAGCCGAACCGCTCGGCACCGCCGAGAACGCGGCCGCGGCCATCACCGGTGCCGAGGTGCGAGCGCAGGCCGCGCTCTGCGCCGAGGCGATCGGTGCGATGGAAGAGGCGCTTCGGTTGACCACCGATTACCTCAAGCAGCGCAAGCAGTTCGGGGTTCCGCTGGCCAAGTTCCAGGCGCTCACCTTCCGTGCGGCGGACATGTACGTGCTGCTCGAACTCGCCCGCAGCATGAGCCTGTACGCCACGATGTCCTTGGCCGACGGCAACGTCGACCCGACAATCGCGTCGCGAGCGAAGCTGCAGATCTCGCGGTCCGGTCGCAAGATCGGCCAGGAGGCCATTCAGTTGCACGGCGGAATCGGCGTGACGGCCGAATATCCGGTGGGGCACTACACCAGTCGACTGGTGGCCATCGAGCACACGCTCGGTGGTGCCGACGAGCACCTACGCATCCTTGCCGCGAAGGTCGCCGATCACGATCTCATCGGGATCTGACGCTCGTCCGAACACTCCTCGGGCCCGGCCACCGTCGACAGGTGGCCGGGCCCGAGGTCGTTTCGTGAGGTGTCAGCTGCCCGCATCCGCCTCGGCGACGAGATCGGCCACGGCTGCGGGGTTCGAGACCAGGATCGCGTGCGAACCCGGCACCTCGGTCACCCGAGCACCCGCCCGCTGCGCCATGAACCGCTCGGCCGAGGCCGGGATGATCTGATCCTGCTGGGGAATCAGCGCCCACGACGGTGTGTCCGCCCAGGACGGCGGACCGCTCGGCTCGAGCAGCGCACCGGCAGCGATCGTCTTCTGGTGAGCGACCATGCGCGCGGCCTGCTCCTCGGTGACATCAGGGGCGAAGAACGGCCGGAACAGGGCAGGCGTGATGTACGAGTCGACGTTCTTGCCGATCAGGTTGGAGGAGTCGTCGACGATCGACAGGCCGATCACCGGCGGCACCAGCGCGGTCACCGGGAATCGGATGGGGTCGAGTTCCAGGGCGACGGGTTCGCCCTCGACGGGCATGAACGAGGCGACGTAGACCAGCGCTTCCACGTTGTCGGCGTGCACGTTGCTGATCACCGTGCCGCCGTACGAATGGCCTACCAGTACCACCGGCCCGTCGATGCTCTCGACGACATCGGTGACCGAGGCCGCGTCGAACGCCGGTCCGCGCAGCGAGTTGTCCGCCGTCACCACCGGGTAGCCGCGGCCACGGAGGTTGTCGGCTACGCCGTCCCAGCTGGTGTTGTCCGCGAAGGCTCCGTGCACCAGCACCACGGTCGGCAGCTCCTGCGCGGCAGCGGGCGCGACGCCGATGCCGACCATCGACCCCACCGTCAGTCCTGCAGTTGCGAGAAGGGTGGTCAGCTTCGGTTTCGTCATGCTCTCAACCTGTCACACGCCGGATGTTGGTGCGGTGTTCACCGCGTAGATCCGACCAGCTTTTTCTCAGTGAACGCTCGTATGCTTGGGTTGCAACAGTGGCGTTCGCCCGGCCGGGTGAACGTGAAACGGTAGGTCCGATCGTGAGCGAGAGTTCGATGAAGTCTCGGATGGCCGAGTACCCACGTCCCCATCACTGCTTGCTGCATATCAGCGACACGCATCTCGTCGACGGCGGAGGTCGGTTGTACGGGGGCGTGGACAGTCATTTGCGGCTCGAGCAGGTGATGACCGACGTACGCAACTCCGGTGTGCGGCCCGACGCATTGGTGTTCACGGGGGATCTGACGGACAAGGGTGAGCCGGGCGCGTACGAGAAATTGCGCGTGTTGGTCGAGCCGGTGGCCGAGGAACTCGGTGCGCAGATCGTCTGGGCGATGGGCAATCACGACGACCGGGCGACGTTTCGTCAGAAGCTTCTCGACGCCGAACCCACCGGGCAGTCCATCGATCGTGTCCATGACGTCGACGGTCTTCGTGTGGTGACGCTCGACACGACGGTCCCGGGCAGGCATCACGGCGAGCTCGGCGACGAGCAATTGGCTTGGTTGGCAGACACTCTCGCTACCCCCGCCGAGTTCGGCACCATTCTCGCGATGCATCATCCGCCGGTACCGACCGTGCTCGATCTCGCCGTGCTGGTCGAGCTGATCGATCAGCCTCGCCTGGCCGACGTGCTACGCGGAACCGATGTGCGATCCATTCTTGCTGGGCACCTGCACTATTCGACGACGGCCACGTTCGCGGGTATCCCGGTCTCGGTGGCGTCGGCCACCTGCTACACCCAGGATCTGAACGTGCCCGCAGGCGGATTGCGCGGACGCGACGGTGCCCAGGGCTACAACCTGGTCCATGTCTACGAGGACACCGTCGTGCATTCGGTGGTGCCCACAGGGTCGTACGACACTGTGGGAGAGCCGGTCTCGGCTCAGGAGACTGCGCGCAGGCTGAACGCAGCGGGAGTGACCATCGCAGACAGCGCGCGGCGCAAGACGTTCAGCGACGCCTGAGCGTCAGCGTTCGTCGGTCCTCGCGCGTTCCCAGGGCGCGACGATGGGGAAGTACTTGTCCAGGAACTGTGTCACCGTTCGGGTGCGCAGGTCCAGGTCGACCTCGGGGAAGCTGCCGTCGTTGAGGCAGAAGAAGTCCACCGATCGCTTGGGGAGCAGCTTCTCCATCAGGTCGAGACCGGCCACGGTGGTGGTGTCGATATACCGGACCTTGGCGTCCTTCTGGACCACGGCGCGACCGCTCATCAGCGCGTAGTAGTGGTACAGCGAGTTGGTCACCGAGATGTTGGTACTCGCCCGGAACGCGCTCGCCGCGGTGGAGGCGAACTCGTCCGGGAATTCGTTCTCCATCTCCTGCATCACGCTGCGCCGCAGCGGTGTTGCCGCGTGTTCGAGATGCCGGGTTGTGGTCATTCCGAATCGGTTCTGCAGGATTCGACGGTTCACCCGCGCCGCGTTCTCGAAACCGCTGCGGTCGGCGTCGCTGTAGCCCAACCCGATTCGGGTCGTCGCTTCGATGAACATGCTGATTCCACCGGGGGAGAAGAACATCGACGGACTGACCGGTCGACCGAAGAACATGTCGTCGTTCGAATACAGGAAGTGCTCGGACAATCCAGGAATGTGGTGCAGTTGGCTTTCGACGGCCTGCGAATTGTGGGTCGGCAGAACGGATGTGTCGACGAAGAAGGCCTCGCTCGGCACGAACGTCACCTTGGGGTGGTCGGCGAGCCATGCAGGCCTCGCCGAGTCGGTGGCCACGAAGATGCGCCTGATCCACGGTGCGTACATGTGGATCGACCGCAGCGCGTACTTCAGTTCGTCGATCTGCCGGTAGCGGGCTGCCGAGTCGTCACCCTCACCGACGACGTAGTTAGCCATCCGCCGCGCGCGCTGGGCCTGGAATTCTGCCGAGGAGCCGTCGACCCAGGAGAACACGATGTCGATGTCGAAATTGATGTCCGACGCGTGGTCGGCGAACATGTTCTCGATGGTCGGCCACGTTCTGCCGAAGCGTTCGACCGTTCCGCGGACGGCTTCGTCGGGCCGAATGTTGCGACGGGTCAGCGAATTCTCGATCGGAAGCACGATCTCGGACGGCGAGAACGACCACAGTTCGATCTGCACTGCCGTCGATGCGCCGTAGTACAACCCGCTGAACGGTTCGACTCGCGGACGGTACAGCCGCACGATCCGGGCGTTGGCCGACGGTGAGAGTGTGCCGTCGGCAACCAGCACGGCTTTCCCGCGGGCGTCGACGGTCTTGGAGTAGAACGGCTCGGCGCGGCAGGCGTGTACCAATGCGGTGGTCAGCGCGTCCCGGGCAGCCAGTTCGATGGCGATGACCGGTCGTTCGTCGTTGCCGCGGACGAGCAGGTACTTGATGCGGGCGGCGTCGAGCACGGCGCGAACGAACAGCAGGTCCTCGACCATCGCCTGGTGCGGGGTGGTGGAGGTGATCGTCAGTGCGTAGCGGCCGTCGTGGCTGACCACGTCGGATCGTTCGCTCAGGCGTGCTGCGGACGCTGCGGATTCTCGGGTGACGGCATCATTGGTCTCGTGCTCCGGTGGAACGAGGTAGATATCGTGCGGGGCAGAGGACGAGGTGATGGCGTTCCTTCCGGAGTGTGCGCGCAGGCCGGGGAAACCCGGTGCAGACACAGTCTAGTGCAGGTCCGCGGCATTTCCGACGGGCCGCGGTAGTACCCGGCTCGCCGCGACCAGGCCCACAGCAACTCCGGCGGCATCGGCGAGAGCGTCGGCGACCGATCCGGAGCGTCCCAGCGGCAGATTCGCTTGCAGGACCTCCGATATCGCCGCGAATGCCAGTACCCACGCTGCGGTGCCGGCCCAGCCGATTCCGGCCAGGCGAGAGGTGTACGCGAGTACCGCGAACAACACGAAGTGAATGATCTTGTCGCTGTGCTGAAATCCCGACGGCACCCCGGACGCGGGGGTGAACAGCACGATCAGCGCCACCACGAAGGTGACGGCCAGGGGAATTCGATACGTCGACTGCGAGAACACCGCCCGAGTTTACCGGCGCTGTAGTACCACCACCGTGTCGATGCGCTCGTCGCCGTCGGGCGTCGTACGGGTGCGGTGTTCGGCATGGATCTGCTCGAACCCGTCGCCCGCCGCGGTGACCACCGGTTCCGGAGCGAACAGCCGGTTCTTGGCCGGGTGCTGCGAGGCGTGGCTGTCGCTCGGACTGTGCCCGACGATCAGAAGACGTCCCTTCGGTGCGACAGCAGCCGCGAACCTGCGCGTGGTCAGTGCGAGCTCGTCCGGCGGCACCTGCAGGAAGTGCACCGACACCAGATCGAACGCCGCGGCCGGGGGAGTCCAGTCCAGAACGTCTTCCTGACGCCATTCCACCGCGAGTGTCTGCGGCTCCAGAGCCTGCTGCGCCGCGCGAGCCCGGCCGAGGGCGACATCGGAGATGTCGACGCCGGTCACGTTCCAGCCTTCGCCGGCCAGCCACAGGGAGTCCGCACCTTCACCGCAGCCGATGTCCAGTGCGCGACCCGGAGTCAGCTCGGACGCTTCCTGTACCAACACGGCATTGGGATTGCCGCTCCAGATGGTGGTGCGCTGGTTGTAGAGGTCGTCCCAGAATGCCTCGTCGAAGGCACCGTTCTCGAAATCCGGTTCTACGTGGGTCCCGTCGGCGGCATGAGTGTGAGTATGTGTGTGGTCGGCCATGGTTCGAGACTGCCCGCTGTCAGGCCTTCACGCAAACATCTTTGCTGGATCGGCAAAATTCGGTGCTGGGTAGAGTGATGCTCCATGACCGAACAGGAACGTGAAGTGCTGACATGGGCGACGTTCGGGGACGCCTCGCGTGACCTGACCGCGAAGATCGTCGACGACGGGTTCGTCCCGGACATCGTCATCGCAATCGCTCGCGGCGGACTCATTCCCGCGGGTGCGATCTCCTATGCGATGGGCGTCAAGGCGGCGGGCACCCTCAATGTCGAGTTCTACTCCGACATCGAAGAGACCTTGCCCGATCCTGTTGTCCTCGAACCACTTCTGGACACCGACGCAATCGTCGGCAAGAAGTTGCTCGTCGTCGACGACGTCGCCGATTCCGGTCGCACACTGGCTCTGGTCATCGACCTACTGAAGGCGCATACCGCCGACGTGCGATCGGCCGTGATCTACACCAAGCCGAGAACCATTGTGCAGCCCGACTACTCGTGGCGAGAGACCGACAAGTGGATCAATTTTCCCTGGTCCACGTTGCCGGTCATCACCTGAGTTATTCGCTGGAGACGTCGATCAGCACCTTGCCGACGGTTCCGTTCTCGACGGCGTCGTGTGCCGCTGCGGTCTCGCTCAGCGAGAAGCGGTGCAGCGGTAAACCGGTGGCCTCGCCCACCTCCAGCACACCTGCGGCTGCGGCAGCGCTGACGTCCGCCTCGGCGTTGCGAAGAGCTTCGTCGCCCACGGTGTAGAGGAGGACGAACTGGTAGCGCGTGTTGAGCACCATGTTCGGCCGAACGTCGAGGGTCACGGTGTCGCCGCCATTGTTGGCGTACACCGCGATGGAGGCGCGGTTCGCTCCTACGGCAGCGTTGAGTGCGGCGTTCTGTGCGGGAGCCACCTCGACGATGAGATCGATTCCGGCAGGAACCAATTCATGAATTTCGGCGGCGGCGTCGCCGGTCTTGTAGTTCACCACGTGGTGCGCGCCCGCCGCGATCGCCAGTGCGCCCTTCTCCGGTCCGCTGACCGTCGTCACCACGGTCGCGCCCGCCCAGCGAGCCAACTGGATCGCGGCATGGCCGACGGCACCGGCACCACCGGCGACCAGAACCGACTTGCCGTCCAGCGCACCCGGATGCAGCCGCGTAGGTCCGTCCTCGGAGACGGTCAGTGCGCGGTGCGCCGTCATCGCGGGCACTCCGAGGCTTGCGCCCACGTCGAATCCGACGCCATCGGGCAGCCGAACCACTCGGGAGGCAGGCAGGATCGAGAAAGACTGGGCGGTACCGGTCGGGCGCTGATGTTGGGCCAGGTAGACCCAGACGCGATCTCCGACGGCAAGCCCCTCGACATCGGGGCCGACAGCGTCGATCACTCCGGCACCGTCCTGGTTCGGTACCACCTCGTCGAATGCCAGCTTCTCACCCGGCCCCGAGCCGGTCCTGTTCTTCCAGTCCGTCGGATTGACGCCCGAGACCACGATGCGGACCCGAACTTCGCCTGCGGCGGGCTCGGTCACCTCGCGATCTTTCAGTTCGAGGACGGACGAATCGCCGGTGCAGGTGTACACAATCGCTGGAGCAGTCATATCCGGTCCAACGCGCTCGGACCGCCCCGATGTTCCCTGCGGCCCCATCGGGGGTATGCATGAGTGGTCATCAGTGCTGTCACAGGAGAAACGGATCGCATGAATCACAACGAACTGCTCACCGACGCGTTCGGCCGAATCAAGGAACTCGTCCACTCGGTACTGGACGACATCCCCGCCGCAGCGTTGACCTACCGGCCCGACTCCGAGGCCAACAGCATTGCGTGGCTGCTGTGGCACCTGACGCGGGTGCAGGACGACCACATCGCCGGAGTGGCAGGCAGCGAGCAGTTGTGGAACTCCGACTCGTGGTTCGAGCGCTTCGGTCTCCCGTTCGACCGGTCCGATATCGGGTACGGCCAGTCGTCAGAGGACGTCGCCGAGGTCACCTCCAGCGCCGAACTCCTGCGCGAGTACCACGATGCCGTGCACTCGAAAACGGTTGCGTACCTGAGCAGTATCTCGACGGACGATCTGGATCGAATCGTCGACGAGAACTGGGACCCGCCGGTCACGCTGGGTGCACGGCTGGTGTCGGTGGTGTCCGACGACCTTCAGCATGCCGGGCAGGCGTCGTACGTTTTAGGCCTGTACACCCGGCAGGCCTGAGAATCAGGCGTAAACCTTCTGCAGATTCTCCAGCGTCTTGCGAATGTTGCGACGCTGGAACTGCGGGAACGTCTTACCGCTGGTGACGATCTTGTCGAACACGAGAGCCAGCGCGTCGGGCCACTTCGTCCGGTCGTCGGTCCAGGTCTCGGTCACTTTCGTGCCACCTGCGACCGGCTCGAAGTCGTATCGCCAGGTTGCGTTCGCGCCCTTGATCTTCGGAGCGCTCTTGCCGATGGCATGGACGCGGAACTCGAAGGTCTTGCCAGGATCGGCCGCGGTGACGGTGCAGCGCGTGACCCACTTCGCCCGGCCGCGCTTGTTGGTTCCGTCGAACACCATTCCCACGTAGGCACTCTCGCGGGGTTCGTGGACGGTGGCACCTCTGTTCTCCGGGCTCCACTCACCCATGCGCGTGGGGTCGCTGATCGCGGCGTACAGCGTGTTCGGATCGGCAGCGACGACGATGCTGTCCGAGACGGTGAGTTCGCGACTCATGACGAGGCTCCCTTGCGGGCGTTCTTGCCCAGGCCGGGGTGAATGCGAGTGAGCATGGGCACCAACACCGTTCGCGGTGTGATCTGCGCGAAGATGGATCCGATGCGGTTTGCCGCTCCCGGAATCGACACCATGCGCCCCTTGGTCATGTCGTCGACGGCAGTCTTGGCGACTGTGTCCGCCTCGACCCACATGATGGGTGGAAGTGCCTTCTCTGCATCGTCTTTCGCGAACCCTGCGGCCTCGCCGAATCCTGTGTGTACGGGTCCGGGGCACAGTGCGGTGGCGGTGACGCCGGTTCCGCGCAGTTCACCGGTCAGCGACTGTGTGTAGGAGAGCACGAATGCCTTGCACGCGCCGTAGCCGGCCTGTCCGGGCAGAGGTTGGAACGCGGCAGTCGAGGCGACGTTGAGCAGTGCGCCGCGTCGGCGCTCGACCATGCCGGGGAGGAATCGGGTGCACAGGTCCGCAACGGCGACCACGTCGACCTCGATCATGTTCATTTCCGCCGCCGGGTCCGATTCTGCGACCGGTCCGAGGGTGGACAGTCCGGCGTTGTTGATCAGGATGTCCGGGATGAGGCCGAGTTCGGTGATGCGGCCGAGCAGTTCGGCGCGAGCGCTGCGGTCGGAGAGGTCTGCTGCGAGCACCTCGGCTCGGACTCCCCGTGCTCGGATCTCCTGTGCCAAGTCTTCGAGCTTGTCGGCTCGCCGAGCGACGAGGGTGACGCCGTAGCCCCGGGAGGCGAGTTCGCGGGCGATGGAGGCCCCGATGCCCGAGGATGCTCCGGTCACGACGGCGGTCCGGTCGGGTGCTGGACGAGGAAGGCTCATGCGACCCACCGTAGCGAATGGCCGCCGGGCAGCGCATTTGAATCGCTCTTGTAGGTTAGCCTAGTCTTACTTTGATTCCCGCTGGTTCGTCGAGAGGTAACCATGTTCTCAGTGTCACCGGCCGGTCGACGCACTGCCGGCCGTGCAACTCTGCTGTCCACGCTTGCCGTGGCGGCCCTGGTGGCGGGGGCGTGCTCCTCTGCCGATACTGCCGAGCCCGAACAGGAAGGCGGCGGTGACTTTGCCACTGTCACCATCGATTCGGCTCTGGGTCAGGCCGTCATCACCGAGAAGCCGGAGCGCATCGTGACTCTGGGGCAGGGCTCGGCCGAGACGGCGATCGCGCTGGGCACCGTGCCCGTCGGCGTCGAGGAGTACTCGTGGGGCGCCGACGACACCGGGTATCTGCCGTGGGTTCACGACGCGGTGACCGAGCTGGGTGCCGAACTTCCCCAACAGTTCACCGGTGGAACCGAATTGAACATCGAAGCCGTTGCTGCCCTCGAACCCGATTTGATTCTGGCCCCGTGGTCCGGCGTTACACAGGATCAGTTCGACAAGCTGAGTGCATTCGCACCGGTGGTCGCGTACGAGGAGCAGCCGTGGACGATCACCTGGGAAGACCAGATCACCGTCATCGGCAAGGCCATGGGGGAGGAGCAGAAGGCGGCGGACGAGATCGAGAAGATCAAGGGCCGCTTCGCCGACGCCACCAGCGAGCACCCCGAATATGCCGGGGTGAGTTTCTCGTACATCTACAACACCGGGCCCGGGACGCTGGGAGTGTTTCTTGCCGACGAACAACGCGTCGCGATGGTGCGAGCACTCGGGTTGCAGGTCGATCCGGTGGTGAACACGCTCGACGAGACCGAAGGCACCGACTCGGCGGTCATCGGGTTGGAGAACGCGAATCTGTTGAACGACTCGGACCTGATCTTCACCTTCTACTCGGATCCGCAGAACCGCACCGACACTGAGAACCAGCCTGCCTACAAGCAGATCCCGGCCGTGTCCCGCGGTTCGGTCGTGGCACCGACGGATCAGTCGTTCGTCACCGGATCGTCCATCATCAATCCGTTGACGGTGCCCTGGGCACTCGAGCGATATGTGCCGATGATCGACGAGGCTGTCGCGACACTCGACGCCCGCACGTCATAGCGTGATCGAGCGGAGCGGAGAAACCACGCGACTCGTGCACGCCACCGAAGTCCACGGTCGATCTGGCAGCCCGTGTTCGAGAGAGTGGCGGCCATAGCCGGAACATAGCGTCCGCTGGCCGCTCGCAATCGCTCTCCGTTCACTCTCGCCCTCGTTGGAGACTCGGGCCGTGCTCGAGATGGTGTCGCATCACTGCAGTGACCGATCCTTGCGTCACCCGAATGAGTCTGTCGAACAATCTCTTCCAGCCCCGCACCGTGTTCTCGGTGCGGGGCTGGAGTGGTCTTTGGGCGGGTTCAGGCGATGTGGGGGCCTGCTCTGGCGTGGGATGGTCTGGGTTGTCGGTATGGGTCGACGGTTGCCGGTGGTACGAACCAGGGGTGGTTGTCGGTGCCGATGAACACTTCCCAGTCCGAATGGTGCATGAGGCGGTGGTGGAATCCGCAGAGCAGAACCAGGTTGTTCATGTCGGTGGGTCCGCCGTCGCCCCAGTGCCAGATGTGGTGTCCTTCGGTCCAGGCGGCGGGTTTTCCGCAGCCGGGGAAGGCGCAGCCGTGATCGCGGGCGGTGAGGGCTTTTCGTTGTTTGGCGGTGACGGTGCGGGCGGTGCGGGCGAGGTTGAGTGGGTTGCCGTTCTCGTCCATCACGATCGCAGTGAGAACACAGTCGCAGGCCAGTTGGCGGGAGGTGTTGCGGGAGAGCGGTCCCATCCACGGCAGCCACCCGACCGAAGCGCCGTCGCCGAACAAGTCGCGATACGCGCCGCGATCAGCTGCGACTCCGCCTTCACCGCGACCGCCACTGCCACTGCCGTTTTCGTTGTCCGGTTCGGTTGCTGCGTCAGTGTCGATGGGGCCACCGGTGTTGATGTCGACGGGATCGACTGTGTCGGTGTCGGATTCTGTTGCTGCGCGTGAGGTTTCGTCGTCGGTGATGTCGTCGTCGCCGCCGCAGTTCTGGAGGTCGGTGAGGTCCTGCAACCGGATGTGCAGGTTCAGGTGCGGGCGTTCACCACCTTCGATGGGGCGATCGCTGGAGGCGAGGTAGTGGTCGAGGATGTGGCCGAAGGCGTCGGCTCTGCGCTTGGCGGGGCTGCGATCGTCTGCGATTTTGAGTGTCCCGGTTCCGTCGGCGGCGGGGCGGGGTTCGGTCAGCGGGGAGAGGGCAGTGAGCAGCTTTTCGCCGGTGACAGCATCGAAGTCTCCTTTGAGTACCAGCCGCCCGTTCAGGGTTGTGGAGGCGAAGAGTTCGTTGCGGTCGGTGTTCTCGGCGGGTGGTTTCTTGGTGCCGAAGCTGTCTTCGAGTCTGGTGATCGCTGCTCGGATCCGGCCGGTGCGTGCGTCGGGTCCTGTCGCAGATTTGATCAAGGCTGCGCGGGCCATGTCGCGACCCTTTTCCGGCAGGTTCTCCGGTGGGGTTTCGGCGAAGGTGAGGATCATCGCGGCGTGATCGACGGTCATCACGCCGGTGTTCACGGCGTCGGCGATGTCGGGGAACGCAGCCATGCCGCGGGCGAGGGCGACGATCTTGGTGGCTTTGGACGGTGAGAGCAGGGTGGTGGAGGTCAGCCAGCCGGCGGGTCCGGGGAAGCCGAGTTTCTCCCGTGAGACGCGGGTGTCGATCTCGGCGACGAGAGCGATCCGCCTGGCTTCCAACAACTGGATCTGATGGGAGACCGCGGTGGCGTCGGCGAGCAGTTCGCTCTCGCTCAGTTGCCAGATCTCCGTGGTCATGGAGCAAGTGTATCGAACGCGCGTTCGACTGACAACCATAGTGCAATCGAAAACTGTTGTCCTGCTTAACTATTCGTGAATCGGAACCTGTCGGTGACGTGTGATAGGAGCGCGGAGCCCCGTTTCCAGATGGTGATCGCTGCAGCGATTCGTCACAGAGCGCAACGCTCTCGAAGTTCGGAAATCCTCGGTTCAGGCATCCGGCGCGTCAGTACACCTCGCGTTGACGCTCCTGTTCGAGCACCTGCTCCAAGTCGCTCAATCGGTTCATCGACGACACCTGCCGCGCGGTGCGGTGGTTCCGCGCCAACATCTCGCGGTGCCTGTGCACAAAGGCCCAGTAACCGGCGGTGAAGGGGCAGGCGTCGTCGCCCAGTCGCTTTTTCGGGTTGAACTCGCACGGCTTGCAGTAGTCCGTCATGCGGTTCAGGTACGCCCCGCCCGACGCGTAGGGCTTGGTGGCGATCACCCCGCCGTCCGCGTGTTGACTCATGCCGATCACGTTCACCGGCATCACCCACGCGAACCCGTCGACGAAAGCCGTTGCGAACCAATCGGTCAACGCGCGTGGGTCCCACGCATGTTGCAGCGCAAAGTTTCCCAGGATCATCAGTCGGGGGATGTGGTGCACCCACCCGCGATCACGCACGCCGTCGACGGTGCTGGACAGGCATTTCGCCACCACGGCATCACCGTCCAACTCCGTCAGCCAATCCGGTAGTGGCTCATGGGCTTCGAGCTTGTTGCGTTCGAGATACTCCGGTCCCAGATGCCAGTACAGATGCCACACGTATTCGCGCCAGCCGAGGATCTGCCGCACGAACCCTTCGACGCTCGCCAAGGGGGTGCCGTCTCGGTGCGCGTCCTCGGCAGCGTGCGCCACGTCCAGCGGTTGCAGCAGACCGAGGTTCAGTGGCACCGACAGCAACGAGTGCGACATCGTCCAGTCGTCAGCCATCACGGCATCCTCGTACTTGCCGAAGTCGTCCAGGCGATAGTTCACGAAGTGCGCCAACGCATCCGACGCCTCAGCAGCAGTCACCGCGAACACTCGGGGCCCGTCGACACCGACGGTGTCGAGGTCCCACGAGTCGAGATCTGCGCGCACCTGATCGTCGATCGCATCCTCGGTCGGCCACCAGGGTTCTTCGACTCCGAGCGTCAGGCGTCCCTTCGGCGGCGGTGACTGATTCTCGGCGTCGAGGTTCCATTTTCCGGAGACCGGTTCGGAACCGTCCATCAGTACACCGAACTTCTTGCGTTGCTCGCGGTAGAACGTCTCCATCCGAAAAGTGCCACGCTCGGCGGCCCACTCCGCGAAATCGGCGCGGGGAAGCGCGAACATCGGCGTCGGCAGAATCTCCGAGACCAAGCCCTCCTCGTGCAACGAGGCGACGAACTTCTCCGCCGCGTGCGAGGTGGGCTCGAACACCACCACGGGCTTGCCGAACTCGGCCAACCCTTCGCGGTACGTCTCGGTCTGCAAGTAGGTGACGCGATCACCCAACTCGTCGGCGAGGTGCCGCATCCCCGACAACACGAGATGCAGCTTCTGTCGGTGGTATCTCCGACGCCGGAACACGCGCCGGGACTCGATCATCAGCACTTCTCGATCCGCATGCTCGTCCACGGAGTGAAAGTGCGGACCGAGCTGATCACCGAACAACCACAGAGCGTCCATTCTCGGAGTGTTCTCCCACAGCGACGAAGGCAAACCAGCGTCCGGCACATGGCCGGCCGGTGAACACTGTGGCCGACCCAGGCGCGCCTTACTTGACCGCCGACCATCCATCGCATGGACTGACCCGATGCACGCTGAGTCTGCGCTTTCCAGAAGGACGTTTCTTCGCTCGTCGTCGGTGGCCGTCGCGGTGGCCGGAGTAGCCACGACACTGCCCGCGACCGCCCACGCGCAGGGCAGCGACCTCGGCTTTCTGCACGGGGTGGCGTCGGGAGATCCCTTGCCCGACGCGATCATTCTGTGGACCCGCATCACCCCCACGCCCTACGCCACCCCGGGCTCTGGCGTCGGCCCGCAGGTATCGGTGACGTGGCGTGTTGCCCGCAGCGCGGACATGGGTGACATCGTCGCCTCCGGAACCGTCGAAACCGGCCCCGCCACCGACCACACCGTCAAGGTCGACGTCGACGGACTCAGCGCTGACACCACGTACTTCTACGACTTCCGGACGAGCGACGCGGCATCGGCCGTCGGGACGACGCACACCGCACCGGCCAACGACGCCGATATCGATGCGATGCGCTTCGGCGTCGTCTCGTGCTCCAACTGGGAGTCGGGCTACTTCGGCGCGTACCGGCACCTGGCCGCCCGAGGAGATCTCGACGCCATCGTCCATCTCGGGGACTACATCTACGAGTACGAGACCGGTGGATTTCCGGGCCGCGACGGGGTGATCCGGCAGCATTCGCCCACCCACGAGATCGTCACCCTTGCCGACTACCGTCAGCGGCACGGGCAGTACAAGTCCGATCCCGATCTGCAGGCCGCGCACGTCGGCGTGCCGTGGATCTGCACGTGGGACGACCACGAATCTGCCAACGATGCCTACGACACCGGCGCACAGAATCACACTCCGGGCACCGAGGGCGACTGGTCCACCCGCAAGGCCAATTCCGAGCAGGCGTACTACGAGTGGATGCCGGTGCGCGCCGCAGGCACCTCAACCAACCGTCACCTCTACCGTCGGCTGCGGTTCGGCAACCTGCTCGAATTGTCGATGCTGGACCTGCGCACCTACCGCTCGCAGCAGGTGTTGCCGTTCAACGGTCCCGAGGTCGATTCGCCCAACCGGACCATCACCGGCGCGGAGCAGATGCAGTGGCTCACCGACGGCATCGTCTCGTCGCCGACGCAGTGGAAGATCGTCGGGAATCCGGTGATGATCACGCCCACTCTCATCCCGCCGCTGGACCGGGACGCGGCCAGGGCGGTCACCTCGCTTCTCGGGATCCCGGAGGGCGGTCTGCCGTACAACGCCGATCCGTGGGACGGATACACCGCCGACCGCCGCAAGCTGCTCGGAGCCATCGTGGACGCGGGCGTCGACAACACCGTCTTCATTACCGGCGACATCCACTCGGCCTGGGCCTGCGAGGTACCCCTCGACGCGGCGCAGTACGCAACCACCGAGCCTGCTGCCACGGAGCTCGTCGTCACCTCGGTCAGCTCGGCCAACATCGACGACCTGACGCGTACTCCGCCCCACACGCTGGGCCGCGTCGCCGAGGAAGCATTCAAGGCACTCAACCAGCACGTGAAGTTCGTGGACCTGGACAGTCACGGGTTCGGCGTCTTCGAGGTCACCAGGACGGCGGCTCGGATGGACCACTGGTTCCTCACCGCCAAGGAGGATCCGCAGACCGGCGTCTACTGGGGAGCGGGCTTCACCGTCGACTCCGGCACCCAGCGAGTCCGGGCGGCGGCACCACCTGCCGGGTAACGCGCCATACTGGTCGGCGTGGCTGTACCGAAAATCGTCCTGTTCTACGTGTTCACTCCGCTGCCCGATCCCGAGGCGATCCGGTTGTGGCAGCAGACACTGGCCGCGTCGAACAATCTGACCGGACGCATCCTGATCTCCGAGCACGGCATCAACGCGACGGTGGGCGGTGACGTCGACGACGTCAAACGGTACGTCCGCGGCACCCGCAGCTATCCGGCGTTCAAGGCGGCCGACGTCAAGTGGTCCGAGGGGCTCGGCAACGACTTCCCGCGCCTGAGTGTGCGGGTGCGCGACGAGATCGTCACCTTCGGTGCCCCCGGCGAGTTGAAGGTCGACGCCGACGGAGTGGTCGGCGGCGGTAAACACCTGAGTCCGCAGCAGGTGCACGAGCTCGTCGATTCCCGCGGCGACGACGTCGTCTTCTTCGACGGGCGCAACGCCTTCGAGGCGCAGATCGGCAAGTTCAAGAACGCGGTGGTGCCCGACGTCGAGACGACGAGGGATTTCGTCTCCCAACTCGACTCCGGTGCCTACGACCATCTGAAGCAGTCCCCGGTCGTCACCTACTGCACCGGGGGAGTGCGCTGTGAGGTGTTGTCTTCGCTGATGGTGGCCCGCGGGTTCGAAGAGGTGTATCAGCTCGACGGTGGAATCGTCCGGTACGCAGAGACTTTCGGCGACGACGCGCTCTGGGAGGGCTCGCTGTTCGTCTTCGACAAGCGGATGGCGCAGAACTTCTCCGACCACACCGCCGTCATCGGTCGCTGCAGTGCCTGCGGCAATCCGACGTCCCGATACCAGGACTTCGACGGCGACGCCGGCCGCGGTCTGCGGTTGATCTGTCTCGACTGCGCCTGACGATGCTGCCCTTCCGGGACGGTCTCGCTCCGCTCAGGCTGCTTCTGCCGCATGGTGATTCGGCCACCACCATCGTGGAGTATCTCGAACGTGAGCTGCCCGAGGACGACTGGCGGCGGGCCGTGCTCGACGCCGAAGTGGTCGACGAGAAGAGCCGGCCGATCTCCGTCGACACGCGGTATCGCGCCGGAAGTCAGGTGTACTTCTATCGCGTTCCAGCGCAGGAGGTTCCGGTTCCGTTCGAGATCGGCATCCTGCACGAGGACGACGACCTGCTGGTGGTCGACAAGCCGCACTTCCTCGCCACCATCCCGCGTGGTCGGCACGTCACCGAAACGGCGACCGTGCGACTGCGCAAGCAATTCGACTGCCCGGACCTGACGCCCGCGCACCGACTCGATCGCGCCACCGCAGGGGTGCTGCTCTTCACCAAGACCAAACATGCCCGACGGCCCTATCAGGAACTCTTCTCCTCCCGAAACGTCACCAAGGAGTACGAGGCCGTTGCGGGATTCGATGCAGCACTGGTCTTTCCGCGCGTTGTGCGCAGCCGAATCCTCAAAGACCACGGGGTGATGACGGCATACGAGGAGCCGGGGGAGCCGAACAGCGAGACTTTGATCGAACTGATCGATCAAATCGGCACTGTCGCCCGGTATCGACTCTTCCCCAAGACGGGCAAGACCCATCAGCTGCGAATCCACCTGTCGTCGTTGGGAATTCCGATCAAGAACGATCCGTACTATCCGGTGTTCACCTCTGTCCCGGGCGATGACTTCGCCCGACCGCTGCAACTCCTCGCCCGAGCGCTGAATTTCACGGACCCATTGACCGGTGAGCCCAGGCGCTTCGTCAGTGCCCGAACCCTCGAGCTCTGACGGCCGGCATCGTTCGTTCGGACGATTGTGACAATTGGGACGCGAGGTTAGCGTGTCGAGCGAACCATGTCCGATGGAGGAGAAGGGGAGAACAGCGTGAAGCGTCGTATTGCTGTTGTGTTGGGAGCCGCAGTCATCGCCATCGCGTCACCGGCAGTCGCGGTGGCCGATACCGGAAGCGCGAGCACCGGTAGCTCGAGCGGAGTGTCGAGCTTGTTCTCGGATCTGTCCCGGTTGTGGGAGGCCTGCTCGGTGACCATCTTCACCGGACAGTGCACCGGAATCGTCGCCACAGACGTGACCTACTGGTAAGGCGCCCTCAGCCAAACCCTCGAAACGACAAACGCGCGCGCATTCGCCAGACGCTCGCGGAACAGGTAACCATTCCGCGAGCACCCGGCAAACGCGCGCGCGTTTGCGTCGAGCGAGCCCAAGCCCTACTTAGCCAAAGACCGCGCCATTCCGCGTTCGATGGCGGCGACCAATTGCGGGCGCAGTTCGGCGGCGGGGACGATGTGGTGCACCGATCCGACGTTCTGTGCTCGCTGGATGTTGTGGATGGCCTCGAATTCGGCTGCCACTTCACCCAGTTTGGCGTTGCGTGCGTTCGCTCGCACGGTGGCCAGTTCGACGCGCAGGGCCGAGCGGGTGGCGTCGTCCGAGGCGTTGTTCAGCGCAGTCTCGAGTTCCTTGACGGTCGGATCCGCTGCGGTGCGGGCGTTGACGTCGCGGGTGAACACCACTGCTGCGGCCGGGGCACCGCCGAGCACGGAGGCGAAGGAGCCCTCCACTGCGAGGACCTCCATGTTGTCGTTGAGCGCTCCGGAGAACACCACGAAAGCGCCTCCGTGGTAACGCGATACGACGCAGAACACGACCGGTCCGTCGAAGTTGACGATGGCGCGGCCGATCTCGGCACCGTATTCGAGCTGGATGTTGCGCAACGATTCCGGTGATCCGTCGAAGCCGGAGAGGTTGGCCAGCACCACGATCGGCCGGCTTCCGCTGGCGGCGTTGATGGCACGTGCTGTCTTCTTCGACGAGTTCGGGAACAGGGTGCCCGAGGTCCATTGGTCGGGGCCGTCGGACGGGAACCAGCCCTTACGGGGGATGGCTCGCGATTCGATACCGATGACGGACACCGGGATTCCGGCGAGGTGGGCGTCGAACACCACGGAGGTGTCGGCGTCGGCCATGTCGGCCCAACGCTCGAGTACCGAGTGATCCTGGTCCACCACGGCGCGCATCACGGTGCGAATGTCGAACGGCTTCTTGCGGTCCGGGTTGGTGACAGAGGAGAAGATGTCGCCGACGGTGGTGAAGTCGCTCGACGGGTGCACGTGCGGGTAGGTACGCACGTCGCGTTCGGTCGGGTCTGCGGTGGCTGCGCGGCGTGGGAATCGTTCTCCCGGTGCGGCATACGCGTGGTCGTAGTGCGCGAACAGGATGTCGCACGCGGCTCGCAGGTTCGGTGCCCAGTACTGCGCCTGGCCGTTGGGGCCCATGACGCGGTCGTAGCCGCCGATGCCGAAGTTGTCCTCGGCCGAGACGCCGCCGGAGTAGTCCAGGGACTGCTTTCCGGTGAGCACCATGGCACTGTCGGGGGTCATCACCAGGATGCCCTTGGTGTGGGTGAGCATGGTGGCTTCGGCGTTCCAGTACGGCTGCGCGCCGACGTTGATGCCTGCGACGACGATGTTGATCTCACCGCCGGCCTGGGTGAAGGTGATGATGCGACGCAGGCCGCGTGAGACCCAGTCCATGTTCTCGGTGCCCGATTCCATGGAAATCGTTGCACCGGAGGACAATGCGAACCACTCGACGGGTGCGCCGAGTTGCTCGGCGAGGTCGATGGCCGCGACGATCCGCGAGCACTCGGCCTCGGCGACGGTGCCGAGTGCCTTGGTCGGGTCGCCGAACAGTGCGACGCGGGTGATGCCCTCGGGGTACTTGGCGGTCGGTGTGGTGGCCACACCGACGATGACGCCTGCGGTGTTGCGGCCGTAGGGACGATCGACCGGGGCGAGCACGCCGTCGGCGTCGAAGTCGTACTCGGTGAACGTGCCACCGTTGCTGCTCAGCAACGGAATCAGCTCGTACGGGTACACGGTGCCGCGGGCCTGCGAGCGTTGCACCTTCTGGGTGTACTCGTCGAGTGGACGCATCGGCTCGGTCGGCGGCGGGGTCACCTTGGCCACGATGCCTGCGCCGGAACGGTACGACAGTCGCAACGCGACCTCGCGCGGTGTCGCGCCCGGGGTCTCGGCCAGACGCGCGATGAGGGTGATCTCCTCGAGGCCCGCGCCGATCGTCAGCGGCGCGATGTGCCGTGCGATGGTGGCGATGCGGTCGGCGGGCACGTTCAGGACGGGCCAGACGTACAGCACGACGCGGTTGGCGTCGAGACGCTTCTTGCCGCGTCCGGCCTGGGCGCGGCGGATGCCGTCGAGGCAGGCGGCGACGGTGCGTTCGATCTCCGGTACCGCGACGATGTTTCCGGCGTCGTCCAACTGTGTTGTGACGCCCCGGATCTCGGCGAGTGCGACGAGCCGCTCGTCGGAGGGGTTGGCCTTCGACGTCAGGTGGAACAGGTAGGTTCCGGCGCTGGCGGGCAACCGGACACCGTCGAAGTTCTTCAGCCGCCACAGGTCGAGTCGCTGACCGGTCAGCGGATGCATGTCTCGAATGATCGTGTCCTCGGCGAGAGGCTCGGACCCTTCGGCCGTGGTGCGACGGTAGGTCATCTTGCGGGTGTCGGAACCGAAGGCGGTCACCGTCACGCGGCGCCAGTGGCCCGTGCCCGGGTGGGCAGCCAACACGGCTTGGAGCTGGGCCGAGAGTTCGTCGCCGTCGGTCGGAGCGTCCGGCCAGGACAGGTAGAGATCCACCGCCAGGTTCTCCGGTGCCGGTCCGGCGATGTCGTCGACCGAATCCAGAGTTGCTGCGAGCGAGTCGAAATCGGTTGCGGTCGATACCAGGTGCAGCCGTTCGCCCGAGAGCTCGAAGTTGCCGGTGACGAAGTGCTTGCCGTCGCGGTCGAAGGCCTTGACGTCTTCGAGGGTGCGGATCTCGTAGTACTGACGGGTGATCACTTCGAGCAGGGCACCGGGATCGGTGATCCGTTGTGCCAGTAGCTCGATCAACGGCTCCGGGGTGGAGACCAGAGCTGCGATGCGGGCCGAGTAGTCGGCGGCGTCGGGGTTCTCGGCAAGGTACTGCAGGCTGCCGCGGACGCCGTCGTAGATCTTCTCGCGTGCACTGCGGATCTGCGGCTCGTCGAACAGCCGGAAGCGCAGGTTGCGAGCCACATCGCCGATGACCGGGTAGCGGGCCTGGGTGGCACCGATGAGGCGCTCGAGTACCTCGGCCATGGCCGGGGTGGCTTCGGGCTGCGCGGAGCAGTCGCTGAGCCAGTGGCCGAGCAGGGCCGCGATGACCGGAACCTGGTTCTCCATGCGCTGCAGAGCGAGGAAGACGCGGTAGACGGCCTCTTCGAGTTCGGGGGTACGGCCCTCGTCGATGGCGGCATCGTAATGCGCGAGTGCGCGAGTGAGCTTGGCGCGGAACGAATCCGGGAGACCCTGAACGTCTGCGTCGAGCGAGTGCAGGAACGAGTGGAAGTGCTCGCGAGGGGAGTGGACGCGCTCGTCGTTGCTTTCCTCGTCCATCGTCGGCCTGTTGCGAGAGAGCTCGCAGATATCGGCGAACGTGTTGAGCAGATCCAGCTCGGCCGAGACCAGACCCGAATCGTTGCGCGGCACGTCGGCACGCAGAGTCTCGTAGGTGGACAACAGGTTTCGGGCCCGGGCTCCGCTGACGTCGAAGCCGGTGATGAGTGCGGCGAGTTCGTCGAGTCGGTCCAGTGCCCGACGCTGCGGCGAACGCTGTGCGGCATCGTCCATACCGCGGAACTGCACGCGCGGTGCCTGCTCGGAGACCTTCTGCTCACCGGCCTGATCGACGCGCAGCAGTGCCGCTCCGGCGTCGACCTGTCCGTTGACCGAGGCCAGTACCTCACGCACGGTGCCTGCATAGGGGGAGCGGACGGCGGTTTCCATCTTCATCGATTCGAGGACGACGAGAGTCTGTCCCGCTTCGACCTCGTCGCCGACGGCGACCGGGACGGCGACGACGACGGCGGGTGCCGGTGCGCGGACCAACCCGGCCTCGTCCTGCGAGATCTGGTGGCTGATGCCGTCGACCTCGACGAGGAAGTGCGCGGCTCCGGCGACGGTGACCACCTGGTAGCGACGGTCGCCGATGACGAGGCGGCTCTCGTAGGTGCCGAGGCGCTCGACGTCGACCTGCAGATCGCCGATGCCGTCACCGTCGATGCTGTAGCGGTGCGTGCCGGTCTGGCCGACCTCGAGCTTGTAGGCCTGGCCCTGGTAGTTCAGCTCGACCGTGCGGCCGATGGCATGGGTGGCGCGCGGCCGGCCGCCGCGTGCGGAGCTGAGGAACGCGGTGCGCTCGCGGCCTTCCTCGGCGTCGTAGGCGTCGATGGCCGCGGCGATGATGGCGATGTCGGCGACGGCCGTCGGGCCCACCTGGGAGCCGGCCTCGGTGCGGTCGAGCCAGCCGGTGTCGGCGGAGGCGGAGATGACTTCCTCGCGGTCGAGCAAGCTCAGCAGGAACGACTTGGTGGTGGTGCCGCCGTCGATGACGACGGTGGTCTCACGCAGCGCGTTGCGCAAACGAGCCAACGCTTCGCTGCGGTCGCGGCCCCAGGCGATGACCTTGGCGACCATCGAGTCGTAGTCGGGCGGGATGACGTCGCCCTGCGCGATACCGGTGTCGACGCGGATGCCGGTGCCGAGCGGGAACTTGAGCAGCTCGACGGTGCCGGGAGCCGGAGCGAAGCCGTTGTCGGCGTCCTCGGCGTTGAGGCGGGCCTCGACGGCATGGCCGAACTCGGTGGGGCATTCACCGGGCAGCGCCTGGCCGTCGGCGACGAGGATCTGCAGCTTCACCAGGTCGATGCCGGTGGTGTATTCGGTGATGGGGTGCTCGACCTGGAGGCGGGTGTTGACCTCGAGGAACGTGAAGATCTTCTGCTCGGGCTGGTACAGATACTCGACGGTGCCTGCGCCCTGGTAGCCGGCGGCCTTGACGAGCTCGGCGGAGGCGGTGCGCAGTTCGTCGGCCTGCTCCTTGGTGAGCAGTGGGGAGCTGGACTCCTCGATGACCTTCTGGTTGCGGCGCTGGATGGAGCAGTCGCGCACGCCCGGGGCCCAGACGTTGCCGTGGCTGTCGGCGATCACCTGAACCTCGACGTGGCGGGCATCGGTGACGAGCCGTTCGAGGAAGACGACGGGGTCGCCGAACGAGCGCTCGGCCTCACCCTGGGTACGTTCGAGGGACAGTTCGAGTTCGTCCTCGTGGAAGACCTTGCGGATACCGCGGCCACCTCCGCCGGAGCGGGCCTTGATGATCAGCGGGTACCCGATCGCCGCTGCGTGACGCCTCGCGTCGGCGCGGGTCTCGACGGGGCCGCCGGACCACGGTGCGACGGGGACGCCGACCTTCTCGGCGAGGATCTTGGCCTCGACCTTGTCACCGAGCAGGCGCATCGCGTCGGCCGACGGGCCGATGAAGGTGATGTTCAGGCGCGCGACGAGATCGGCGAACGTCGGGTCCTCGGCGACGAAGCCCCAGCCGACCCACACCGCGTCGGCACCGGACTCGACCAGCGCCGCCTCGAGGACGCCGTAGTCGAGGTAGGCCGAGCCGGTCGCAGGCTTGCGCAGCGTGACCGCTTCGTCGGCCTGGCGGACGAACATGGCCCGCTTCTCCGCTTCGGTGTGCAGCGCTACGGTGCGGATGCCGTAATCGTGTTCGGCGTTGAGCTCTCGGACGGCTCGGATCAGGCGTACTGCTGCCTCGCCTCGGTTGACTACTGCAATCCGCTTGAACAACGTATCTCTCTTCGCTCGGTGTGGGCGCACCGCGTCGGTGCACTCGATGGAACGTGGATTGGTGCCGGGCATGTCGATTTCTCGTCCATCGTGCGGCACTCCGATCGGCTCATTCTAACGGTAACGAGGCCCTGTGCATCGCCAACGGCGTTCGGCGTGAGTGTGATTGATCACCAACAAGTGAATCATATTCTGTGGCAAGCAATTTCGCTCCGAACCTGCTGTCGAGTTCTATTCACCTCGCTAACGTACTCGCGAGTAGCGTTGGCGCGTGGCGTAATTCGAGATTCGACGACTTCTGTTGCTACCGGCGGGTACATTACTGACGGGTACAAATCGAGCCGATCGGCTCGAGTTGGTTCGATCGTCGCCGAGTGCGGTCTCCCTCACCTGTCGCCCTCGCTCGCCCGTGGCAGTCGCAGCGCGTTGACCCACAGCCTCGTCGCCGTCGCGAGCAGATCCTCGTAGTCCGCGGGTGGGAGGCCGTCTGCGGCGTCGACGACGAAGTGATTGAACGCGAGCCGGCTGATCATCGAGGACAGTGCGCGCGAGGCGAGCAGGGGATCGAGTTCCGCGTCGGCCAGACCGCGGCTCTGCAGGCTCTCGATGCTGCGGGCGTTGCGCCTGACGAAGGCATCGGCGCGTTCACGGCGGAGGCGTCGGAACTCGGGATCGATGTTCGAGACCTGCTCGAGCAGCGCCATCAGCTTCGCGTTGCGGCGGTATGCCTCGAAGTACGCACGGTTGCTCGCGGCGATCACGGCAACCGGATCGTCGTGCGGGTTCACTCGCTCGGTTCCGGGATGCAGCATGTCGTCTCTGGCCTGCTCGAGCACTGCGGCCAGGATCTCTTCCTTGCTGGTGAAATAGGTGTAGAAGGTGCCGGCGGAGCATCGAGCAGCGCGGGTGATGTCGATCAACCGGGAGTCGAGGTAACCGCTGTCCTCGAAGACCCGACGCGCGGCGGCCACGAGCGAGGTACGGGTTCGCAGCCCTCGCGGGGTGGTCGGCAGCTCCCGATTCGGCAGCTCACGGTCTGGCTCCGGCGCGGCAGGCATTCAGTCTTTATACGTCATCGTCAGCGCGCGTCCGGGCGGATGAACCGGGAGAATCTCACCCCGCTGTCGAACTGGCGTGATTCGAGGTGCTCGAACCGCTCCGCGGGGAACGGATCGGGTCCGATTCCGGACGAGAACAGGCCGATGCCCCTGCCGAGCACGACGGGATTGACCTTGAGGAACAGCTCGTCGATCTCGGGCAGCAGTTGACCCGCCAGGTTTCCACCTCCGCAGATCCAGACGTCGTACTCGGAATCCTCGGCCTTCAGGCTCCTGACCAGTCCGATCGGATCCTCGTTCACGACGGTGAGGGTGGGGTCGTCCGACGGTGCGAGGGTGCGCGAGAAGACGTACTGGCGCAGGTGGGGATAGGGGCTGGTGATACCGACGTCGAGCGCCGGCTGCAACGTCTCGCGGCCCATGAGGAGGGTGTCGAATCGAGCGGGTGGACCGTCCAGGCCGAACATGGCACGAACGTGGACCGGCAACGTCTCGGGCAGCTCGGTCTTGATGGCGTCGAGATGATCGCCGTCGGGCACGAAACAGTCGTAGTTGCCATCGGGTGCAGCGATGAACCCGTCGAGGGTGACGGCGATGTAGTAGACCAGGTTGCGCATTCGGCTCCTGTCGTGTTCGACGGGTGAGAACCCGTGGGCAGGCGGGTCGGTCGCTGTGGGGGATCCAGCGACCGAAGTCGGTCTTTGTGAACCAGCACTAGAACGTATTTTGTGTGCTCAGGACGCAACGAACAACCGGTTTTCAGCGGCTAGTCTGGCCCGGGTGTGCAAACACCGTCCCTGAAACGGACGACCATTCGAGTATTTGTGGGGAAACTGTGACGGCTGCAGCGGCTACCGGTCGTGAACACGACGACGAGCTCAAGAGCAGGGTTCAACGCCTGCTGCGCTTTCTTCGCGAAATCGTCGAGGCGCGTTCGAACCCGGTGCTGCGCTTCGACGACCACGTGCAGGTCGAATGGATCCATGCCGGTGACGTTCCCATGCAGCTCGACCCACGCGCCAAGCAGGGTGGTGTGGTGCTCCGTGCACCGCGCATCGCGGTCGACGATCCGCCCGAGCCGCCGGCGCTGCTGTCGGGTTGGCTCGACCCGCAGGTCGTTGCAGACAGTCGCTATCGCGAACTCGAGCTGGCCGACGCATCCTCGGTGACGTCTCGTCGTCGAGCGGAGGCGCAGGAGTCCGATGCGGACTTCGACATCCGCAAGGCCTACGAGATCAAGCAGGCCTTCGAGGAGTACTCGCAGTCGTGGAAGGAATGGGCGCAGGAGGATCGGGATCGGCGTCCGCAGGCCGCTCTGTACCAGGCTCTGCAGCTGATGATGCAGGAGCTCGCATCGCGACCCGAGTCGATCGAACTCGTCGTGGCCTCGGGGTTGCTGACCTCGAGCAACACCGATCCGCAGCGCAGCGTGCGCACTCACCTCATCACTCAGTCGGCCAGTATCGAACGCGACGTGCGTACCGGTGATCTGCTGGTTCGCCTCGCCGCGAGCACCACTGCGCGGCTCGAGGACGGCCAGCTGCTGACCGCCTCGGACGATTTCGACACCTCCGGCTCGGTCGCTCTGGCACAGGAACTGCACGACACCGTCACCTCACCCATCGGGGCAGGCGTCGAACAGTTCCTGAGGAACTGGGCGTCGCGGGTGCCGCGGCACGAGATCGAGGTGCTCGATCGTCTCGGGCCGCCCGGGGCACTCGCCTACATCGACGACGACCGCACGCTCACCGTCTCACCTGCCCTCGTTCTGCGCGTTCGGGACTCGTTCGCACTGGTCGAGTACTACGAGCAGATGATCGCCGACCTCGAGTTCGCCGACTCTCCGGTACCGCTCGGGCTCGCTCAACTGGTCGATGCCATCGAGCCGGCAGATCGGGTGGCGTGGCTCGAACGCACGGGAGCGGGGGAGTCCGCGGCACTGGCGGAGGACCCGCTGTTTCCGCTGCCGGCCAACGCCGAGCAGTCGCAGATCATGGAACGGCTGGGGCGTGACAGCGGTGTCGTGGTCGAAGGGCCGCCCGGAACGGGCAAGACTCACACGATCGCCAACCTCATGTCCGGGCTGTTGGCGCGCGGTCAACGGGTTCTAGTCACTAGTGAAAAGTCACAAGCTTTGCGCGTGCTGCGGGACAAGCTCCCGCCGGAGCTGCAGGAGCTCTGCGTATCCATCACCGACCTCTCCCGCGGTGGTTCCGACGAGCTCAACCGTAGCGTCGCGAAGATCGCCGAGCGCAAGACCTCCTTCGACGAGGCCAGCGAGGTGCAGAAGATCGAGGCACTGACGACGCAGCGCGCAGCGGCTCTGGCCGGGCGGGCCGAGTTGCTCGATCGTGTCAGCGCGCTCCGCGAGTCCGAAACTGTTGTGCACGAATACGTTTCCGATGGATACGACGGCACGGTGTCGTCCATCGTGCGCAAGGTCAAGGCCGCCGAAGGTGCCCACGAGTGGCTGCCCGGCCCACTGTTCGCCGATCGGCCACCTCTCGACGGTGCCCAGGTCGATCAGCTTCGTAAGCTCATCGCCGGCTCCGATGGCACTCGCGAGCTTCGCTCGCGTCAGGTGCTGCCGCGTCCCGAGACCATGCTGCCGAACTCGGCCGAACTGGCGTCGCTCTGCCAGCGCGCAGGTGCGCGCATCGACGCTCCCTCGCCCCAGACCGCCGAGCTCGTGTCGTTGCTCGACGGCGTGGAACCCGCCGTGGCCTCGGAGATCAGGCAACTGTGCGAGGAGCTCGCCGCTCGGGTGCGAGCGGTCGTCGAACTCGACGGCTCGTACCTACGCCTGACCGATTCGGTGCTGTCCGGCGAGGCCGCCCACCTGTGGTCTCGGGTCAGCGGAATCGACGCGATGGTCGAGACGGCCGCTGCCTCCGATCGCTATGTCGGTGCGCACGACGTGCAGTGCTCGACGAGCTCACCGGCGGCACTCACGGCGATGGATGCGTTCGCCGGCGCGTTGGAGTCGGGTATCGAGTGGAAGCCCCGGTTCCGCCGCAGCGAGGAGCAGAAGGCCGTCGAAGCACTCGCTATCGTCGCTACCGTCGACGGGCAACCTGCGACGACGGCGATGGCTGCGCGTCTGGTGGCCGAACATATTCGCGCGCTCGAGACCGTGCAGACCGCAGCGGTGCTGCTGGCCGACCTCGCGATCGTCGTTCCGCTCGACGGCACACGGTCGATTCGCGTCAACAACGTGGCGCGGATCGCCGACAGGCTGGGTCTGGTGTCTGCAGTCGTCGCTGCCCGCGACGCCCTTGTGCACCGGCTGTACACCATTTCGCCTGCGGCACCGTGGATTCGGAGCCTGGCCGACGCTCGGGAGATCGCCGGGGCCGCCGACGCCATCGCCACGCGTGTCGACATCGATGCCGCACGCGCCGAGCTCGACGCCCTGCAGTTCGCGGTTGCCACTCGCATCGACGCCGGGCCGTCGCCCGAGGGCTCGAATCTGGTGAGTGCGTTGAGCACCGCGGATCCGTTGGAACTGGCTGCCGCCGTTGCGGCGTATTCGCAAGCGTGTTCCGAGCAGGAGGATCAGCTGCTGCTCGAATCGATGTCGGCGTCGCTGTCCGAGGTCGCACCCGCGTTGTTCGACTTGGTCAGGGACACCGCCGGCGATGTCGAATGGGACGAGCTGAGCTGGCAGATGTCCAAGGCCTGGGCGTGGCGTCGGGCACGCGAGTGGGTCGGCGAGCAGCACCACGGCGGTCTCGAGCAGCAACTCGAGGCGGAGTTGGCCGCTGCGGATACCGACATCGCTTACCTCACAACACGTCTCGCCGCTGCCAGTGCCTGGCGCAACAGTCTGGAGCGAATGACCGCAGTCGAGGTGCGGGCGCTGCAGACCTACCGCGAACACATCTCCAGCATCGGTTCGGGAGCCGGTAAGTACGCCGAAACTTACCGCAGTGCAGCACGATCGGCGATGCGTGAGGCGCAGAGTGCCGTGCCCGCCTGGGTCATGCCACTCTCGCAGGTGCTCGCGTCCATCCCGCCGGTGCCGGGCAGTTTCGACGTCGTCATCGTCGACGAGGCGAGCCAGGCCGACATCACCAGTCTCTTCCTGCTGTACCTCGCACCCCGGGTGATCGTGGTGGGCGACGACAGACAGTGCGCGCCGGCCGACGTTCCGCAGACCGGCACACTCGAGGACGTGTTCGATCGGTTGGACGTCTACCTGCCCGATCTACCGGAACACGTGCGTGCGACGCTGACCCCGAGGTCGAGCCTGTTCTCGATGCTGCGTACCCGGTTCGGTCAGGTGGTGCGGCTGCGTGAACACTTCCGCTCGATGCCGGAGATCATCAACTGGTCGAGTCAGCAGTTCTACGGAGATTCCCCGCTCGTTCCCGTGCGGCAGTTCGGTGCGGATCGACTACCGCCGTTGCGGCACACGTACGTTCGCGGAGCGACGGTGACCGGAAAGAACGCCTCACTGGTCAACCGGACCGAGGCCATCGCGATCGCCGACCAGATCGCCGAGTGCCTCGAAGACTCCGCGTACGACAACCTGACCTTCGGAGTGGTTGTGCTGCAGGGCCAATCGCAGGTCGACGAAATTCGCAACGAGTTGATCAAGCGGATCGGTATCGAGCAGTGGGAGCAGCGTCGACTTCGCGTCGGTACGCCGCCGGACTTCCAGGGCGACGAACGAAACGTCGTGTTCCTGTCGATGGTGGTGGCACCCGATCAGAATTTCGCCACCCTCTCCGCCAATCAGTACAAGCGGCGGTTCAACGTGGCAGCGTCGCGGGCACAGGATCAGCTGTGGCTCTTCCACTCGGTCACGGTCGATCGTCTCAAGCGAGCGGACCTGCGCAACTCGTTGTTGAGTTACGTCACCTCCGTCTCGCCCGCTCCGGCCGATCCCATGCCGGTCGATGTCTCGCGCGAGGTCCGGAAGGCCCCCTTCGAGACGTTGCTCGAGCAGCAGCTGTGGAACGACCTCGTCGAGAGAGGTTTTCACGTCAATCCCGGTGTCGAGGTGAACAACAGGCGTCTCGCCCTGGTCGTCACCGGCGACTCCTCGCGGCTCGCCGTCGAGTGCGACGGCGACACGTTCCTGTCGACCCCCGCTCAGCGGTTGGCGGACCTGCAGCGTGAGCAGGAGCTCAAGCGGTGCGGTTGGACGTTCTGGCGGGTGCGTGAATCCGAGTACTACCTGGACCGCGAGGCGGCGCTGGAAAGCCTCTGGGCCACGTTGGCCCATCTGGGAATCAAGCCCAACAGCGTTGTCGTGGAAGGTCTCGAGAGTTCGGACGAGGCCTGGACCCCGGTCCCACTCGAGTCCTCGCAGTTCGACGATTCCGGCGTCTTCGAGACGTCCGCGCACGCAGACTCACCCGCGCGCCACGAGTCGGTGCTGTCTCTGTGGACCATGCCGCGCATCGACATTCCCACCGAGGAGCGGTCCGCATCGCAAGCTCGTGGAGCCGACCGCGAAGGATCGGTACCGACGACAACCAACGGTTCCGGAACCACCGACGGAGCTGGAGTCCAGAACGGTTCGCGACCGACCAACGGTTCGGGAATGACGAACGGTGTGTCTCCCACCAACGGTGCCGGTCGTGTCAACGGCTCCGGAGGTGCCAACGGTGCCGGGGCTACTCACGGATCCGGTACCGGGGCGTCCGACGGTTCCGATGGCACCGCTCGGCCGATCGAGTCCTCGGCACCGAGCCTCTCGACCACCGAGATCGGTGAATCCACAAACAGCACGACATCGGCCACGGACCGGGTCGGGGAAGCCGTAGGGCCGGTCGCACAGGAAGAGCCCGTCGCACAGGAAGAGCCGGCCGCTCAGGACGAGGCCGCGGCAAGCGTCGAGTCGGCCGAGCTCGATGGAGCCGATCCGGTCGAGACGCAGGGCGATTCGACGGAAGCAACGACCGATGATGCCGAGCCGAGCGGCCTCGAGGTACCCGAGGACGAGGACATCGCAGAACACGAGTTGCCGCTCAACGGACTTCGCGGATACACGACCCGCCGTCGGCCGTAGCTCCCGGCGGGCATGCTCGGTGCCCGCGCCGAACCATCCGAAGCCGACGTAGTCTTGGCCTCGGATTGCGCACGTACGAGTGAAGAGGGTTCGACGCCGATGACAGATCGACAGACGCAGCGCCCGGAACAGTCGGTCTCCCCGGACGGTTCGACGCGACCGCGAGCTCGGCGGGTTGTCGTTCCGACCGTTGTTCTCGTGGTCTGCGCTGTGCTTGTCGGCCTGCCGACCTGGACCGTCGTGTTCGCGGGCGCGCAGTGGCCTGCGGCTGCACAGTCGGTCGGCTCTGCGGTTGCGGTCGCTGCATTCGTGGCACTGCCTGCAGCGATGTATCTGGGTCACCGGCCGAGTGCAGAGGGGGTCTCCAAGGACGTGTGGGCGCGCGTCGGAGACGTGTTGTTGGGCTTGGCTTGGATCGCGTTCGTGTGGTCGGCACTCTCGCTACTGTTGCGGCTCGGTCTGTGGGTGGCTGGGGTAGACGACCCCCTTCGGTCGCGGATCGTCTCGGTGACAACGCTGATCGTCGTGGTCGTCCTCGCTCTGTGGGGCCATTACGAGGCGATGAGAACGCCCCGAGTGCGACACACGACCGTCAGGATCGACCGGCTCGGGGCTCGATTCGACGGTCTACGAGTGGTTCTCGTGACCGACACGCATTTCGGCCCGCTCGATCGAACGACGTGGTCGCATCGTTTGACCGCCGCCGTCAATGCGCTCGAACCGGACGTGTTGGCCCACGTCGGAGATATCGCCGACGGCTCGGTCGATCGGCGTCGAGCGCAGGCTGCGCCGCTGGAGGCAATGCTCGCGAGCGCGGCCCGCGTGTACGTCACCGGCAACCACGAGTACTTCGGCCAGGCGCAGGAATGGCTCGATCACATGGAAGATCTCGGATGGAACTCCTTGCACAATCGCCACGTGGTGCTGCATCGCGGTGACGACGCATTGATCATCGCGGGCGTCGACGACGCCACCGCCGCTGGCTCGAGTGCACCCGGCCACGGAGCGGATCTCGTTCGCGCCCTTGCCGGAACCGATCCGTCGATGCCCGTGCTGTTGCTGGCGCATCAGCCGAAACAGATCGGCGACGCTGTCGACGCCGGCGTCGACCTGCAGGTCTCCGGGCACACGCACGGTGGTCAGATCTGGCCGTTCTCGGCGTTGGTTCGCCTCGACCAACCGGTGGTGCACGGTCTGAGCAGACACGGTGCGCGAACTCAGCTCTACACCAGCCGCGGATCGGGTTTCTGGGGCCCGCCTTTCCGGGTGTTCGCGCCCAGTGAGATTTCCGTTCTGACGTTGGTCGCCGGCTGAGCGCGCGATACCTGGCAGTATCGGTGGGGTGAAGAGAACCGAAGAGGTCGTCGTTGTCGCAACCGATCTCGACGGCACCCTGCTGCGTTCGGACCGAACTGTGTCGGCGCGAACAGCCGCCGCGATGGCTGCCGCCGACGCAGCCGGAATCAGGGTGGTGTGGGCCACCGCTCGCGCGCGCCACTCCATCGACGAACTCGCTGCGTCGTGCGGATTTCGCGGCACGGCGATCGGTGCCAACGGGGCTGTGGTCCTCGATCTGTCCGACGGCTCTCCTGCCATCGTCGGCACCAGGTCGGTACCGGCCGAGACGGTGGCGTCGGCCAAGTCGGTTGTGCGCTCACTCGTCCCCGGAGTTGCCTTCGCAACCGTGGGTGCCACGCGATTCGTGGCCGAGGCTCGGTACGCCGAGCTGTGCGTGTTCGCAGACCATCACCGGCAGCCGCACGAGATGGAGCTGTCGGAGCACGGCTTGTCGATCGACGTCGAGCCGACCGTCAAAATCGTTGCTCGGCACAGTGATACGACGAGTGAAAAGTTGTACGAGATCGTTGCTGCGGCGGGGGTGGACGGAGTGGAGTTGACGCATTCCGGTGCCCCGTACATCGAGATGTCCGCGGCGGGAGTCTCGAAGGCCAGTGCGCTGCAGGAGTTGTGCGAGCAGTGGGGGATATCTGCCGGTTCGGTTGCGGCAGTGGGGGATGCGCGCAACGATCTGCCGATGCTCACCTGGGCGGGTACGGCGTTGTGTCCGTCGAATGCCGTGGAGCCCGTGCGATCCGTCGTCGATCGAGTCCTCGAATCCAACGACGACGACGCCGTTGCGCGCTATCTCGAGGAGCTCACCGCGCGCCGAACGAAACTGTAACGTCCGGTCTGCTCGTCGCGACGCTGTATGAGAGGCTGGCCCCATCATCGGCAGAAGGACACCAGTGAGCTATCCAGATTCGGGCGACCCCTCGCAGCGCGCGTACGGACAGTACGGCGCGCAGCCGAATCCATCCGATCGAGTCCTTCCACCGCCTTCGTCCGGTCCTGGTGCGCCGCATTCTCCGGCGACGGCGCAGCCGAGTGGGTACGGCGCGGTTCCCCGGCCGCCGGTGTTCGGCACCGGTGGCTTCCCTGGTTCGCCTCCACCTGGACCCCCGAGAAAAGGGAACGGTGGCATCTGGATCGTGGTGGCCGTTCTGACTGTGGTCGCAGTGATTCTCGGCGGCGTGTTCGGGTGGTTCATGCTGCGCGACGACGCAACTCCGGCGGTGGCGTCGGGTGCTACGTCCTCGGCAGTGTCCGACGGCGGTGTTCCAGGCGGTGAAACCGCACCGAGTGCCGAGAACTCACCGCAGCCGGGCCCGGCCACTCTGCCTGCGGGAGCGCAGACCTGCCCGGCGACCGTGGCGTCGAGCAGCGGACTTCGAGGCTCGGCGGTGGGGTCGACGGTCACGTCGTGCCCGTTCGCCGAGGAAGTTCGGTTGGCCTACACCAGGGCCGGTTCGGATCGGAATTCGCGGACCGTGGTGGCCAGCAGCCCGGTCACCGGCAAGCGGTACGACATGAACTGCGTCTCGTCTGCGCAGTTGGTGACGTGTACCGGTGGCGAGAACGCCGTTGTCTACCTCTTCTAGTTCGGCGCGCCGCGTCGGACGAGTCGGAGCGGTGGCTCTCGCGCTCTGTGCTCTGGTGTCCGGCTGCACCATCGCCACCGACGACGGCCCCGCGTCCGAAGCGCCCCTCGTGTCCGAAACATCGGCTGCTCCTGTGCCACCGGAGTTTCCACCGACGTCCGATGCCGAAATATGGACCACTGCGCCTCCTGTCGAGGCGCTGCCGGCAGAGGATCTGGCCGCGGAGTTCGGGGCACTCGAGTCGACGGCGGGTGGGCCCATCGGCCTCGCTCTGGTTCCCGTCGGCGGCGGCCCGCCGACAGTGCTCGGCACCTGGACTTCCGGTTCGGCGTGGTCGACGGTCAAAGTGCCACTGGCCGTAGCCGCAATTCGTCGCGGCGGGGACGCGGTGGTTGCCGACGCCACCGCCGCCATCGAAAGCTCCGACAACGCAGCAGCCGAGAATCTGTGGGGTTCGCTCGGAGATTCCGCTGCCGCAGGTGGCGCAGTCGACGCGGTTCTGCGGCAGGGCGGTGACACTGCCACTGCGGTGCAGAGGGAGCGGATCCGTCCTGAATTCAGCGCATTCGGACAGACCGAGTGGTCGACGCAGGATCAGGCAACGTTCGCGGCGGGCCTGTCGTGCGTTCCGGACGCTGCACCGGTGGTCGAGATGATGAACAGTGTTGCGCCCGAGCAGCAGTGGGGCCTGGCGAAGATGTCCGATGCTGCCTTCAAAGGAGGCTGGGGGCCGAGCGTCCGAGGCGGTTACGACGTCCGGCAGGTCGGTATCGTCACCACTGTTGCCGGTCGAGTCGGTGTGGCGATTGCGGCGCAACCGAATTCGGGTTCGTTCACCGACGGAACAGCAATGCTCGACGCGGTCGGCAGCTGGTTGGAGTCGCACAGCAACCAGCTCCCTGCCGGTCACTGCCTCTAGGACCTGCTGACGAGCGGACCGGCGCGGGTAGCCTCTGGCGTGTCAGTGAATCGTGCACCACGAAAGGCATTGCTGTGAACGACGCCCTGTCGACGGAATCGTCCGAGCCCACCACGATCGCCGAGTACCTCGACGCACACTCGTTGCGCGTGTCGCCGCTCGACGGTGCCGCGGCGGCCGAGCTCGGCATCACCGTGCCGATTCCTGCGGGATGGCAGACGCTCGATCCCGCACAGTTCCCAGGGGCGACCCAGGTGATCGTGGAACCGAACCTCGTGGAGAACGGGTTCGCGCCCAACGCGGTGCTTCTGGTCGGTGCGTTGTCGCGCACGATCGACCCGGAAGCGTTGATGGCATTGGGTTTCGGCGACGGACGTGCGATGCCCGGATGGGTGGAGCGCGAGGCGAGTACAGCGTCGTGGCTCGGCTGGCCGTCGCGATTCATCCGGGGTACGTACGTCGCGCAGCAACTCGAAGCCGCCGTGACGACGCGGTATGTGGTGGTGGGCGTCGATACTCAGTACCTCGTGCAGTTGACGGTGACGACGTTGGCGTCGCAGCTCGATGCGTTGGCCTTCGACGTCGCCGCGATCAACGACGGTTTGACCACGAGTATGTAGAAGACCGCGAGCCCCTGTGTCCGACGCGCAGGTCCGACTAGGGTCCTTTCCATGTCGATGAGAACCGGTCGCGTCCGGCACCTGTCGGTGGTGCCGAATTTGTCCGACACCGACGAACCGGCCGACGACAGCGCGACGGAAGCCACTCGGCGACGCTTGGTGAACCTGGTGCTTCGGGTGACCGTGGATCACACTCGTCCACAGATTTGGCGTCGGGTGCGGGTGCGCTCGGATCTGCTGCTGTCCGAGCTGCACGCGGTTCTGCAGAGTGCTCTCGGTTGGGAGGACCGGCACCTGCATGCGTTCAGCGTCAGGACCGCCGGTGCCACGCGTCGATTCGAGATGGAGGAAACGCTCGACGACGAACCGGACGACGACGCGTCGAGCGAGGAGCGAGTGCGGGTCGACGACGTACTCACTGCACCGGGGTCCACGATGACGTACGAGTACGACTTCGGTGACGGATGGACACACACGATCCATCTGGAGCAGATCGATTCCGATATCGACGACCTCCGATCCGTCTGTCTCGACGGGGCGCGCGCCTGCCCACCCGAGGAGTCCGGCGGGCCTTCGCGGTACGCCCAGTCGCTCGAGATTGCCGCCGACACGTCCGATCCCGAGCACGCGGCGCTCATCGCACGATGGGGCGCGGGCTTCGACCCGGCTCGATTCGACGTCGATGCGGTCAACGCGGTGTTGCACTCATTCGACGTAGGGCGTTCGGTGCTCGCCGAAGCGGTGGCCGCGGCCCCAGCCATCGGAAAGCTGTTCGACCGGGTTCGTCCTACGGAGGTGCCGTCACTGATGGCGTTGCTTCCGCGATGCGAGCTCACCATCGCGAGTTCGGTCGATCTGCCCGTCGCAGAGGTGGCGATGGCCAAGTTCACGTGGTTTCTGGACAGAATCGGTGACGACGGAGCAGAGCTGACCGGTGCCGGCTACCTCAAGCCCGCGTTCGTGGCGGCGATTCGTGAGGAACTGGACTGGGGGCTGGGGTGGGTAGGGCCGAGCAATCGCGAGATCGACCATCATCAGGTCAGCGATCTGCGCGACGCGGCGCGGCACCTCGGGTTGACCCGCACATCGAAGGGCAGGTTGCTGCGCACCAAGCTCGGAGCGGCGTTGGCCGAAGACCCGGTCGGCATGTGGCGGCATGCGGCGTCGCGACTTCCTCTGGGGAAGGAGTCGTACGAGACCGACGCAGCGACTCTGTTCCTGATCTCCCTCGCGGCATCGGCATCTGCGACGCATCGCAACGAGATGTTGATCGAGACTGTCGCCGAATTGGGTTGGGCCAGCGAAGATTCCGGTGTGTTCGACGCTCAGTTCGCGGCGCAGGCCACGGTGAGCTTCCTCGATCTCATCGGTGCCCACGGTCCGCGGTTCTATTTCCGTCAAGAGGTATCGGACTCGCCGAGCTGGTCTCGCAGGTTCGCGCGGGACGCATTGCTGAGCTGAGCCGCCGAGAAGCGGTCTCGAGGACTGCCGAAATGTGGCTCGGGCGACGGATGACCGTCGCTGAGCAGGCGATTTGCGTTGGTGTGGTTGGTGGCGTAACTTTTGTCGAGTCAGAGCGACGGACACCGACCCGGTCTTCACGGACTGGGTGAACGAGGTTGGACGTGTGGCTCGGCAGGTTTTATCCCCCAAGAGTCGGGCCTTGTGTCCGAGACCAAGCTGGGATAGGCTGGAACAGTTGCCCTTGAGGCCGACGGACTGTGTGTCTGTGGGTCGAGAGTGTGTGCGTGTTCTTTGAGAACTCAACAGTGTGTCGATGAATGTCAGTGCCGAAATTATTTTGTTTTGGTGAAAGC